>PLTD01000153.1 GCA_003165335.1 Rhodospirillales bacterium
CTTATTAATCAACAGGCCCTTAGGTAATTCGGAACTATCGGCACAAGGTCTCAGGCGACCATTCTTCGCTGGTGCTTAGGGAGCATAGCGCGGACGAACTTGTCCCATTTCTTCATACCGGCGCGCTTCTCGGGCATGTAGCTCCCAGCGGTCGTAGGCCTTTGAGCTGACGTCCTGCAGAGCGTGGTTCTGGATACGGTCGCGTATCTCCTTGGACACGCCGGCTTTGCCCGCCAGAGTCTTCCAGGTCCGCCGCAGGTCGCGGTTGGTGACGACCGGGATCACCTCTCGGTCACGGTGACGCCAAATGAACGCATAGAGCGTTCCATGGCTGACCGGCTTCGATGGGTCCATCGCCGACGGGAAGTACCAGCCGTGTGCGTTGGACGTGATCGACTCGACGAGTTCCGCAGCCAGATCGGGCAGGGGAACGGCATGGGGCCGACTGTTCTTGGTCCGCGACCAGTCGATGATCCTCTCCGATGCGTCCCACTGCGTCTTGTGTAAGGTTGCGATCTCCTCCACCCGCTGCCCCGACAGCATGATCAACTGGACAGCTCTTAGATAAGGTGGATGCACAGGCACGTCGGGACATTCGAGCCAGCGATAGAGCTGAACCCATTCGTCCTCGTCCAGCCAGCGCGTTCCCGCTACCTTTGGTTCCGTCGGAATGCCGGCAGCCGGATTGAACACCAGCTTGAAGCGGTGGGGCGAGCGGCTGCGATAGTCGTGCTCGGACTTCATCCCCCAGGAATAGGCTGACCGGATATAGCAGCGGACATGATCCGCCCCTCGATCGAGCGCCGCGTTGATAGATCGGACGAATCACACCCAGAACGTCATCGGGGAGAATCTCGCGGGCCAGGCGATTGCGCCCCAGCGTATCGGCGATCTTGTTCAGTCCCTTCTCGGCTTCCCGCCAGGAAGCCTTACCCGAATCCTTCAGATGCGCGACATAGCCCTCGAACAGATCCGCCACTGTACCCGGCCGCGTGTCGCCGGCGATCTTAATGCTGCTCCCGCGCTGGATGACGTCGGCGTAGTCCCGCTTGAACACCTCGCGGGCGTCGGCCAGGGCCATCGACGGATAGTCGCCGATCTTGGCCTTGGTCCGCTTCCCGTCGCGCCACTGCTGAGCCATCCACTCCGCGGTCACCCGCGTCGGCATCGGCTTTAGGATCAGGACCAGGCGACCGACCCCGCGGCCTTCGCCGTCGGAAAGCGTCTTCTGCTTCTTCGTCTTCTCGACCGTCTTGATAGCAGCGCGGATCGCGCCATCGGTCAGGCTGCCCACGGAGCTCTCCGAGGCTGCCAAACTGGGGACAGTAGTCCACCGGCGAGTGGGGTCTGTTGAGTGTCCATACCCCGGAGGCTATGGTCTCAATCACGATCAGTCAAGATACTCTAAATACTCAGTGATTATCCATTATGCAGCGTGATCCAACGTGATCGAAAAGCCAGACATCGGATGGTTGTGGATCATTGTTAGTCGCGCTTCGTCACGGAAGATCACGTTCGATCACGCTGCATCATTCTCGCGACGCTCGAAAGCGAAGGCTTGAACCCTTGGCAAGGTCACTCACAGGCAGCTCGAGTCACCCACGATCACGGACGATCACGTCGAGTAAAGCAGCAGAGGGTGAATTCCGGGTGCCCGACGCTATGCGATTAAAGCCAAACAATATCTCTCGAATGGGGCCGGTAATCAGGAGCAGTGAGTAGGATGTTCGCCAACAATGATCGAATTGGCCGCGATGATGTCGATTTCCTGCATCCCGATGATGAGCTTCGTGGTGACCGCATTCTCACCGTAGTCGGGGAACAGATCTGCAGCTGTCTCATTGAACCGCGGCGAGCACCACTTCACCAGCTTGACTTCGGTGACAAACAAATCGTGGTCTTTTGCCGGAAAGAACTCTCGCCTGAATCTTTGGCCTGTGGAATCACGTTATTCGAGCCATGGTACAAACCATTGCGAGGCCAAACAGACCGGGAACCGTTGGGTGTCGCGCATTTCGCGGGATGAGTTTGACCAGGATAGCGCTGAAGCGACGGAATGGGAATCTTCAAGCCCGAAGGTGACCCATTCCGTCAGTTTGCGGAGATTATCGATGCAGCTGGTCTCGGTCACATCAAATAGGCGGGAGCGAGTGCACTACGAAACCCACTATGTCCGGCTTGCGGTGTTCGAATGACAACAGATCGGGCTGCGCGTCACGCAGCAGTTAGTATGTAAGGCGGCTTGGTGAAGCCCAGGGGCGACAGGGTAAAGATTTCCACGCCCGTGTCGGTAACGCCGACAGTATGTTCGAACTGTGCCGAAAGTGATCTGTCGCGGGTAACGGCGGTCCACCCGTCATCCAGAATTTTGACCTCATGGCGACCGATATTCACCATCGGCTCCACGGTAAAAATCATTCCCGGCTTAAAGATGAGGCCTTCTCCAGGCCGGCCGTAATGCAAAACCGATGGCGCCTCATGAAAGATTTTGCCGGTACCGTGGCCGCAAAAGTCTCGCACCACGGAAAAACGGTGGGATTCGACGAAACTTTGAATAGCATGCCCAAGGTCGCCCAAGGTTGCCCCCGGCTTGATCATCGCAATTCCGCGCATCATAGCGTCATAGGTCACGTCGACCAGTTTGCGGGCGCGTAGGGGTATGCGGTCGCCGGCCAGGTACATTCGGCTTGAGTCGCCGTGCCAACCATCGACCGTCGGCGTCACGTCGATATTGACGATGTCGCCGTCCAGCAGCTTCCGGTCGCCGGGAATTCCGTGGCAAACAACATGATTGATCGAAATGCAAACCGATTTGGGATAGCCCTTATAGCCCAAGGGTGCTGGAATGCCGCCCCGGTCGCGCTGGAACTGTTCGCACTGCCGGTCTATTTCTGCAGTGGTCACGCCGGGCACGACGTAGGGCGTAATGAAGTCGAGCGTTTCGGCTGCCAGCCGCCCTGCGACGCGCATCGCGGCAAAATCGGCGGGGCCGTGAATCACGACAGCTGGGTCGTGCGCGGGTTCGCGGTAGGCGGTTTGACGGTTCATCTAACGCTCGATTGGATAATATTGCCTTCACCATCGGCCAACCGGTCGACGGGATCAAGATTTGGATCGCCCGATAGCAGGAAACAAGAATAGATTACGCAATGCCCGAAGAAACTTCCGCTCCCGCCGTTACAGCAGCCGTCCTGATTATCGGCAATGAAATCCTTTCGGGTCGTACACAGGATACGAACCTGAATTGGATCGCCGCACGGCTGACGGCCAAAGGAATTCGGCTGGCTGAAGCGCGGGTTGTGCCAGACATCGAAGACGAAATCATCGCCGCGGTTCGTGCGCTCTCGGGTCGGTACAATTATGTGTTCACAACCGGCGGCATCGGGCCGACTCATGACGATATTACCGCCGAGGCGATTGCCAAAGCCTTCGGAAGGCCACTGATCGTCGATGCGCAGGCGGCTGCACGCCTTGAACGGCATTATGGCGCGGGAAATGTGTCTCCCGCTCGGCTGCGCATGGCGCGTGTGGCTCAGGGGGCCGCGCTGATCGACAACCCGGTTTCGGCTGCACCGGGCTTTCGTATCGAGAATGTTTTCGTTATGGCGGGGGTCCCGGCGATCATGCGTGCCATGGTAGACGGTATCGTGCCGGCACTCGACGGCGGACCGGTTGTTCTTGCCCGCTCGATCGCCTGCCAGGTTGCCGAGAGCATTTTGGCCGAACCGCTCGGCGCCATTCAGGCGGCCCATCCTGCCGTCGACATCGGCAGTTACCCCTGGTTTCGCGGCGGCCGGTTCGGCGTCAGCCTCGTCTCTCGCGGCACCGATGCCGCACTGCTGGACGACGTTGCGGGCGAGATCTCTCAGATGGTGCGTAACCTCGGTGGAGAGCCGGTAGACGAGGACTCTACCTGAGCCTTTACGCCGCCGCCTGCACAACGGCCGCCGGGCCGCGCTGGCGGCGGCTATAACCGAAATAGACGGCAAAGCCGATCAGCAGCCAGACGATCAGCCGGATCCAAGTCTCGATGCCGAGCGACACCATCATCGCCAGGCAGACGATGATTCCTGCAATTGGAACCAGCGGCACCCACGGGGTCTTGAACGGGCGGGGCAAATCCGGCCGGGTCCGTCGCAGCACCATCACTCCGAAGCAGACGATGATGAAGGCCAGCAGCGTGCCGATGGAAGTCATCTCACCCAGGACCGATATCGGAATGAAGCCTGAAAACAGGCTGACGAACACCATGAATAGCAGGTTGGAGCGCCAGGGTGTGCGCCAGACCGGATGAATGTCGCTAAAGAATTTGGGCAATAGGCGATCTGCTGACATCGCGCGAAACACGCGCGACTGACCGAGCAACATCACCAGAATCACCGAAGTTTGACCGGCGACAATTCCGAATTTGACCAGCACTTTCAGGATGGGAAACGGCGTCATGTTGATTGCGGTCGCCGTCGGCGCCGAATCGCCTCGCAGCGCCTGGTAGTTCACCATGCCGACCAGAACCAGGGAGAAAGCGATATAGAGGATCGTGCAAATCGCGAGCGATCCCATGATGCCCCACACCATATCCTTTTGGGGGTTCTTGGCTTCTTGCGAGGTGGTGGAGATTGCATCGAAACCGATATAGGCAAAGAAGATGATGCCGGCGGCGCGGAAGATGCCGCTGATGCCGAATTCGCCGAAATGGCCGGTATTGGCCGGAATGAAGGGCACGTAATTGGCCGTTTTGACGAAGAAGACACCGACGCCGATGACGGTCAGCACGATCGCAACCTTTACGACGACGATCGCCATATTGGCTTTTGCCGACCCGGCTATGCCGCGCATCAGCAAGACCGAAATTGCGATAATGACGAAGATCGCACCGAAATTGACCGGAACACCGGCAATGGGGACGATCGCGTGCAGAGTCATGCCCAGACTGTCGAACAGTTCGACGAGATGTCGCGACCAACTCACGGATACTGTCGCTGCGCCGATCGCATATTCCAGCACCAGATCCCAGCCGATGATCCAGGCTACCAACTCGCCCATCGTTGCCTGGGCATAGGTATATGCGCTGCCCGAAACCGGGATCATCGACGCCAACTCGCTGTAGCATAGTCCCGCTAGGCCGCAGCCGATTGCTGCGATGATGAACGAGAGAACGACCGCCGGCCCCGCATTTTCACCGGCGGCCACGCCGGTCAGCGAGAACAGGCCTGCTCCGATGATCGCGCCGATCCCGAGCGCCAACAAGTTGAACGGGCCTAGGATACGCTTCAGCTTATATTCGCCTGCCTCCCCATCCGCGCACACATCTTCGTAACTTTTGACGGCGAACAGGGATTTTTGCGGCTGCATCGGGGTCCTAATGTCGGATTTGGCGCTCTCTCGAACCTTCCCCGACATCGCCTCAAATGGCAAGCATTGCGACAGTGCGATTCAGCAATAGACAATGAGCGGCCCGCGCAACTACGTTGGCCCCAATTCTAGCGTTGGGCCCAACGCCTGAATTTGAAGAAAAGTGGGAATGGAAATGAACGATCACGCCGCTGGCACAGCCTCGACCGACGGGGTTCACCTGTCCGCCCGCACTATTCCGGTGCCCAAATCGATCAGCCCGGAAGCGCAAGCATCGCTCGCGATGCCCCGGCCAGCCCAATCGCCGTTTCCCGACATTGCCGACAAGGCCGGCTGGCTTGCCCGCATCGATCAGATGAATACCGGGATGGCGGGCATGATGCGCGAACCGCTTTTGGCATTGCCGGTTCGCTCGTCGAGCGAAGTCATCGCCGGCGTCCCGGTATTCGTGACCGAGCCCTACGACGTTCCGGAGAAGAACCAAGACAAGGCTTTGCTCTATTTCCATGGCGGCGGCCTTGTGCTCTTGGGGGGCGAGGCAACCGGCCTGTTCGCGCGCATGGAAGCTTTTGCCAACCGCTGCAGAGTTTTCGCCGTGGATTACCGAAACCCGCCCGATCATCCCTATCCCGCTGCACTGGACGACTGTGTCGCGGTCTATCGAGAGCTGCTCAAGGCTTACCGAGCCGATCAGATCGTCATTTCCGGTGCATCTGGTGGCGGGAATCTGGCGGCTGCTGTGCCGCTGAAGATCCGCGATCTCGGCCTGCCGTTACCGGCGGCGGTCGGGTTGTTCACACCTGAGGTTGATCTGACCGAATCCGGCGATACGTTCAACACCAACCGCGATATCGATGTTGTGCTCAGGGGCGGCCTGCCCGAAATGAACGCGCTTTATGCCAACGGGCACGATCTGGCCCACCCCTATTTGTCTCCGCTGTTCGGGGATTTCACCAAGGGATTTCCACCCACCTTCATACAAACGGGCACGCGCGATGTTTTCCTTTCCAATTCCGCACGATTCCATCGTGCACTCAGGCGCGCGGGTCTCGAGACAGAGTTGCATGTATGGGAGGCGATGCCTCACGGTGGATTCGGCAATGCCCCCGAGGATAAGGAAATGCGCGTCGAGTTCGCACATTTCCTGGCAAAACACGCGGGCTGGGCCAAACCATAGGCGGTCTGGACACCTAAGCTCTGGCAATCGCCGATGACGGGTGGTAATGAGCCGCCCTTACTTCTTCAACGAAGCTAACGAACGATTGCGGAGCGAGTTATGGCCGAGGCCCAAATTATGGCAGTGTCCCCCGAGCAGCTGGGCGAAATCATGCAAAGCGCCGGCTATCGGACCGAGCACCGCACCGACAATAACGGCACGCCGCTGATTGCCAGTGCCACCGCCGGCATCAGCTTTAATGTTCGCCTGGGCAACCGCGCACCTGCGCCGGTTGAAGGCTTTCTCGACTTCACCTACCTGACGGTCATCAAGATCGACGGCGAGTTCCCGCTGGAGCGGGTCAACGACTGGAATCGCAACAAGCGCTTTGCCCGTCTGCACAAAGTCGATGACTTTATCGTCATGGACATGGATGTTGTCGCCGCCGCCGGCGTTACCGTGAACCATATTCGCGCCACCATGGAGCTGTGGGATCGGTTGCTCCAGGAACTGATGGCCTGGCTGCGCGGCGACAATGCCGCCGTTGGAGCCGCCAACAACGCCTGATCTTCCGGCGGCCGGTCTCTCAGACCACCGACAGCATATATAAACGTTCTTGCCGCATGATGCAGGCTCACATGGGCCTGCTCATGTGTTAGTGAGTTGCGAGCTTGCGCCGGATTGGTGTGGGCTTGCCGTTTTATGCGACAAGCGCTTCCGTGCGCGTCGGTCAGGGGTATCTGGATGGCGCTGCGGCTGCAGAGGATACGGCGAAGCGACCCGGCATTACAGAACGGGTCGGCGATCGAAGCGCTGGCGATCGTCGCAGCAGTTGCGACGGCTCTTTATCTCGGCCGTGGCATCGCCATCCCGATTGCTATCGCCGTATTGATCAGCTTTTCTCTCGGTCCGCCTGTCAGCTGGTTGCGGCATCATCACGTCGGTCGGATTCCGGCGATCATCGCCGTCGTCGTACCTGTGCTTCTGGCTCTTGTAGCATTCGCCTATGTCGTGACCACTGAGGTCGGCCGCCTCGCTGGCAACATTCCCGCGTACAGCAGTAACATCGAAAGCAAGGTCAACGGCGTCGCGGATGCACTGCCGTCGCGAGCCATGCTGGATCGCGGCACAGCATTCTTGCGCGATTTGCGCAAAGGGTCACAGCGCGGCACGCCGGTGACTCGCGGGTCACACGGGCGAGATTCGCTGAGCGGCGAAAGCAAGCCGATCGCAGTCGAGATACAAAATCCCGACATCACCCCTGTCGATATTGTCCAGGCTGTTGTTGGTCCCCTTGTGGAACCTATCTCGGATGCCGGTCTGGTGCTTCTGTTCGTCATCTTCTTCCTGGCGGAGAAGGAAACACTTCGAGACCGGGTCATCCGTTTGGCCGGCGTGCGTGACCTCCACCGCACAACGATGGCGATGGATGAGGCCGGCACCCGCGTCAGCCGCTATCTGCTGCTCCAAACTTTGGTCAATTCCGGCTTCGGCGTGGTTCTGACACTGGCTCTATTCGCATTGGGCTTGCCCAACGCAGCCTTGTGGGGCGGCCTCGCCGCTGTTTTGCGCTTCATTCCCTACTTAGGTGTCGTCGCTGCGGCCATTCTGCCGCTTGCTTTGGCTTTTGCAGTCGATCCGGGCTGGACGACCCTAATATGGACTGCAGGTGCATTTCTAAGTCTTGAGCTGCTGATCGGCAACGTACTGGAGCCATGGCTTTATGGGTCCAGTACCGGACTATCTGCCGTGGCTTTGGTGCTTTCGGCGATCTTCTGGACTTGGTTGTGGGGCACTATCGGCCTGCTGCTCGCAACACCCCTAACAGTCTGTATCGCGGTAATCGGGCGTTATGTCCCGCAATTGGCCTTTCTGGATATATTGCTGGGGAACCAGGCACCGCTCCAGCCCGAAGAGGCCTTCTATCAGCGCCTGCTCGCGGGACATCCCGACGAAGCAGCCAGCCAGGCGGAAGAATTTGTCAAAACCCACTCGCTGTCTGAGTTTTTTTCACAGGTTGCATTGCGGGCATTGCTCCTCGCTGAGCGGGACCGGTTGCGCGGCGAGCTTGAAGGCGCTTACGTGTCCCAAGTGGCTGTTGGCGTGAAGACCGTCGTCGAGAGTCTGGACGCGACAAAAAAGCCGGTCCCAAAGAAAGCTCCGGCAAAGGGCCGGACGAAGCGAAATGCGGCGGTCGACAATTCCGACCTCGTAGTCTGCGCGGCGGGCCGCAGCGAACTCGACGAAGCTGCCGCAATGCTGCTTGCCCGGATGTTGGAAGGAGAAGGAAGGACCGTCGTGATGCTGCCCTATTCTGCGGCGATTCATGTGGCACTGCCCGATATCGACCCGTCGCGCATCAAGACCGTCTACTTGTCCTATCTTGATCCCGACGCTGTGCCCCATGCTCGTTATCTCGCCCGCAGATTCCGACGCCGGATCGAGTCGGAAATATGTCTCATCGCCGCCTTTTGGGGCATGGATCATGATAACGCTCGGATCGAGAACGCGCGCGCAGAAACCCGTGCCGACGTGATAGTGCTGACATTGCAGGAAGCTGTTGAGGCGATCGATCAATCCGCACGAAGCGCAAACAAACTCGATGCGGCCGAAGAGCCCGAACTCAGAGAACTGGCCAATCGAATATCCCAAGCCATTGGCGGTACCGTCTGATCCCGGTTGGTACTGCCAATCCAAGCGCAATGTTGGCGTTCGCAACGCGACCCGTTAGCATTGGTCGTCTCGCTTCATTGGGGTTGGTCTATGCGGAATGTCCTACGCGGTCCGGCGCTAGCCGCCGCAAGCTTCTTTATCGTGCTCCTTGTCGCTCCGCTTGCCGGCGCCGAATGCGCTAAGTTGCCAAAGGCGCCCCAAATGCCTCAGGGCGCGACCGCCAGTGAAGACGATATGAAAGAGGGGCACGACGCGCTCCAGAAATTCGTGAACGCACTTCAGGTTTACGAAAGCTGCATGCTGCAGCAGATCAAGGAAGCGCCACCCGACACAAAGCCCGAGATGAAGCAACAATGGCAGGCAAATGCCGATGCCGCCAATGACGTCGCCCACCAAATCGCCGATGTCTATTCGATTCAGCTGCGCGCATTTAAATCGCGACAGTAGGTTTAATGGGAAACTCGGGCTAATAAACGCGCTTGACGCAACACACCGTTGCACCATATAATCCGGTGTCAGATGTTCTAAAAGACGATGGTCGCGTCCGGCGCCGCTTCGTCAGGGGGAAGCAGGATGGATTGGTCGAGCATTACCAATATCGGTGAGACCGAGGTCGCGGAGTTTCTCAAATTCTGGGCTCAGGGTACGGCTGCAATTCTGGGACTGCTCATCGCTTCAGAAATCATGCTGCGCGCGCTCGCCTGGTGGGAGCATCGCAAGGACGAGACACCCCGTCCTCTGGTCCCGCACGATGCGCCGGCAAATTTTGTGCTGTTTCTGCACGCCATCCTGATCGACGGCATCTGGGGCAACGGTCTGATCCTCGCCGGATTGTACCTCGGCCAGCGGCTTAGTCACTGGCACATCCCATTCAATATCTACACCATCCCGCTCTACTTCCTGGCGGGTGAGTTCTGGCACTATATCTATCATCGGATGGGGCACGAGGTGCGCGTCTTGTGGGCGGACCATTCGATCCACCACAGCCAGCGCGAATATGAATTCTTCACCTCTTGGCGTCTGCCGCCCGGCACCTTTGCCTATAAGGCATTGTGCGTGATCCCGATGGGCATGCTCGGCTTTTCACCGATTGCGTTTCTGCTTTTGTCGAAAGGCATTTCGTTCCAAACTTTCATCCACACGCGCCGGATCGGCAGCCTGGGCTGGTTCGATAAATGGTTCTGCTCTCCCGCCAACCACGCCATCCACCATGCCTGCAACCCGCAGTATATGGATAAAAACTACGGCGGCATGACTATGATTTTCGACCGCTTGCTCGGCACGTTCATCTTGGAGAACGATGAGAAAATCAAATTCGGCATTACCAAGGACGTGAACTCACACAACCCCTTCGTCATCTGGGCATTCGGATTCAAGCAATTGCTGCTTGATGCAGTCCACGCCCCGGGCATCGGAGGCAAGCTGGTGGTGTTCTTCGGCAAGCCGGGCGAGACCTACAACCATGTTCCCCAGCCCAAAGGCCTCGTCACCGCCGACGATCCGATATTTGCTTCAGCCGAGTAACCATCTAATTCCGAGAATCCGGCAATGGCCGTCAATCTATATACACCGCTCGCTGTCATCCTTTTCTTCACGATGCTGTCGACGCTTCGGTTTTCCTTCACCGGCACCCTAAAGGCAAAGGATCCGGTGACGCGGTTCTTCACACATCCGGCTTGGCTCTATCCGTTGGTCCTGGAAGGCGGCTATGTCCTGGGCTCTTTCTATCACGGGACTATGTCGCCGTGGCCGCCCGCGACATTTGAGGCGATATCGCAGCGGGCCGGGTTTTGGGCTGCTGCTACCGCGACGGAGGGGGCTATCACGGCCGATATATGGCTGCTTTGGGCTACCGCGACGACCTTCAAGACCTTCTCGCCTCCACACGACAAGCGGATGGTCAAATATTATTACGTCGTCAATTTCGTCATCGGTGCTTATCTGATGGCCCGCTTCCTCCATGTCATCGACATGGGGAAAGCCGGAATCATTCCGGGTTGAAGGTGGTATCATGAGCACAGTGTCAGAACGCGCAGAGCGGCAAGCCGAAGTCTCGGCCGAAAAGACTCGCGCCGTCCTAATGCCGGTCGCCGTCGCGGTCCTGTTGTTTGTGGCGATCGTCTTTATCCAGTTCTCGCTTGTGTTGGGCCAGTATGGCTTTTTCGCTGAATTGCCTCTCGGGATCGGCTTCTATTATTGCTATGCTTGGCATGGCAAACTCGCAGCCAGGGCTAATGCCCATGCGGAGAAACTAAAAAAGGGCTGATCTTACGGCCCGTTTTGGGGGCAAGATCGTGTCCGGCACTTTCGATAAGAGTAGACTACCCAGCCGACATTCCACCCAGGGTCCGTCCCGGGCGCCGCAACGCGCGATGATGTATGGCGCGGGCGTTCCCCCAGGCGGAGTCGACCTGCCGCTGGTCGGGATCTTTACGACTTGGAATGACGGCTCGCCCTGCAGTTTGGGCCATCGCGACCAAGCCCATGCCGTGCGGGGCGGCATCAAGGCAGGCGGCGGAACGCCGTTCGAATTCACCACGATCTCAGTCAACGACGGCATCTCCAACGGCCACCAGGGGATGAAGGCGTCGCTCGTGTCGCGCGAACATATCGCCGATTCGGTTGAACTGGTGATGCGCGGCCACGCCTATGATGCGATGGTCTGCATCGGCGGCTGCGATAAGAACCTGCCGGCGATGATGATGGCGATCCTGCGCCTGGATGTGCCCGCGATCTTCCTCTATGGCGGTTCGACAATGCCGGGCCGCGACGGCGGCCGGGACATCAACATCATCACTGTGTTCGAGAATGTCGGCGCTCATGCGATGGGCAAGATCGACGATGCACGCCTAGCCGATCTGGAGCGTGTGGCGGTGCCGACAGGCGGCGCCTGTCCAGGCCAATTTACCGCAGTGACCATGGCCTCAGTGTCCGAGGCGATCGGCCTAGCCCCGCCGGGGTCGGCGACAGTGCCGTCCGTCTATTCCAGCCGGCTCGGCATGTGCGAACAAGCCGGGCGGCAGGTGATGACGCTGGTCGAAAAGAACATCCGTCCCCGCCAGATCGCCACCCGAAAGGCCTTCGAAAATGCCGCTGCCGTCGTTGCCGCCACCGGTGGATCGACCAACGCGGCGTTGCATCTGCCGGCGATGGCGCATGAGGCAGGGATCGAATTCAACATGTATGACGTGGTAAAGGTTTTCGACCGCACGCCCTATATCGCCGACCTGCAGCCGGGCGGGCGCTATCTGGCCAAGGACCTGGACGAAATCGGCGGCGTGCCTGTGTTGATGAAGGTACTGCTCGACGGTGGCTATCTGCATGGCGACTGCCTGACGGTTACCGGCAAAACGGTTGCCGAGAACCTAAAGGATGTTGTGCTGCCGCCGGGGCAGGACGTCATCCGCCCGCTCAGCCAGGCGTTCAGCCCAAGAGGCGGCATCGTCGGGCTGAAGGGAAACCTCGCGCCAGACGGCGCGGTCTGCAAGGTGGCCGGGTTGAAGCGGCGCACCTTCACAGGTCCGGCCCACATATTCGAATCCGAGGAGGATTGCCTTAACGGCATCTTGGCCCAGTCCTATAAGGAAGGTGAGGTGCTGGTGATCCGCAATGAGGGACCGCGCGGCGGACCGGGAATGCGGGAAATGATCTCCGCGACTGCAGCGCTCTATGGTCAGGGGATGGGCGAAAAATCCGCGCTGATTACCGACGGGCGCTTCTCGGGCGGCACACGCGGGCTGTGCGTCGGCCATATCGGTCCTGAAGCCGCGCTTGGCGGCCCCATTGCGCTGCTGCGCAACGGCGACATCATCCATATCGATACCGAAAAAGGCGCGATCGACGTCGAACTCCCCGACAGCGAACTCGCCGCCCGGCGCGACGCTTGGCGGCCGCGGCCTGCCAATTCAGGCTCCGGCGCGCTGTGGCGCTATGCTCAGATCGTCGGCGACGCCGCCCATGGTGCGATTACCCACCCCGGGGCGGCAATGGAGGGCAAGCCTTACGCCGAAATCTGACCCAGCCAGCGCGGATGATTAAGTGCCGTCTGATTTACTAGATTGCCCGGCCGCTGCCCCGACGCCACTGCGACCACAGACCGGAACGCGCTTTCTGCGATCATGCGATAACACTCGTCGGTCCAGCATAGCGAGTGCGGAGAGACGATCACATTGTCGAGCTTCAGGATCGGGTTATTCTGAGGAACGGGTTCCTGCTCGAAAACGTCCAGCGCCGCCCCGGCGATTTGACCTTCGGCCAAAGCCCTATAAAGCGCTGCCTCGTCGATGATCTGTCCCCGTCCCGTATTGATCAGGTAGGCCGTCGGCTTCAGCAGCCCCAGTTCGTGCGCGCCGATCATACCTCGGCTCGCGGGCGTCAGGGGGCAATTTATGCAAACGAAATCCGCTTCGCGGAGCAATGTGTCGAGATCGACTTCACGCACATTCAATGCCCTGGCCTCCTCGGGGTGCCGATGGGGCGAATAGGCAAGGTGAAGCATATCCAAGGGGGCCAGCAGGCGGAATGCTTCTTGCGCGATGCTGCCGAAGCCGATCGAGCCCACCACTTTTCCGACCAAACCTTCGCCCATAAAGCGCGTACGATCCCCCCAGCGGCCGGTGCGCGTCAGCCGGTCTTTGATCAGGAGCTTGTGGGCAAGAGCCAAGATGAAGGTTAGAATCGTCGTCGCAACAGGACGCCGAACGCCATCGGGCGTGTTGCTGACCAGAACGCCGGCCCGATCGCAGGCAGTCAGGTCGACATTGTCATAGCCGGCTCCGAACCGGGCCAGCAGTTTCAGGCGGACGTTCTCACTGGCTAGGCTCTGCGCGGTCAGAGCCGGCAGCAGGCAGAGTATGGCGTCATAGCGTGCAGTGTCGGCCTTTGAGATTTCTTGGGAATAGTCACCCAGGAATTCCCAACTCAGGCCCGGCACTGCGTCCAATATTGCAAAGGCCCTGCTGTCGAAGGCTGGACGGTCACCGTCGGGCGCAAGGCAGTCACGGGTTATGCCCAGTCGGAAGGCGGATGTGTCGCTCGATCTCATTCAAAAGCACCGTCAAGGTAAGGCGGAGATCCTACTGGATCGCGCCGCCCTGCGCGACGGGTGCAGCGCCCCTCACGGCGTGTTTTTCACCTCGTCCGTCCAGACCTTGAACTCGATCAGAGCATTGGGTCCGAAAACATTGCTGATCGCCACATCCGTTGCGTCGCGACCGCGCGCAATGAGGACGCGACCGATGCGGGGAATGCGATTGCGTGCGTCCATCGTGTACCACTCCCCGTCCAGATACACCTCGAACCAGGCGGAGAAATCCATCGGATCGGGCGATACTGGGACCCCGATATCACCCAGATAGCCTGTGCAATATCGTGCGGGAATATTCATGCAGCGGCAAAAGGCGACAGCCAGATGGGCATAGTCGCGGCAAACGCCGATCTGTTCGTTGAACGCCTCCCAGGCGGTGCGCGTTGCGCGCGCATTTTGGTACCCAAACTTAATGTGGCGGTGAACATAATCCACAATCGCCTGCGCGCGCGCCCATCCTGCAGGGTAGTTTCCGAACAGGCTCCACGCGATGTCGGACAGCCGGTCGGTCTCGCAATATCGACTGCCTAACAGAAAGACCAAAATATCATCCGGCAAACGTTCGACAGGCACTTGCCCCACGTGCGGTAGTACCCTATCGGGCAGGCCGCTGTCGCGCACGGTTGTATCTGCTGTGATCGTAATCGGGCCGGCGGGTGCGACTAACCGGCTGCACCAATTGCCGAAACCGTCCCGATAGCCGGTGATGGGCACCGTGGGGTTTGTGGTCATGATATCGGGTGCGAAAAGGTCGTCGACTCGCGAATGATGGATGTTCAGCATCAACATCATCGGTGTCGGCTGGAAGCAGTTGTAAGTAATCTGGTAGCCGAGTTTGATGTCCATAGTTTCGATCTTCCTGGGCTGGAGTTATGCCGGTGACAGTGACCGTTACGTCCAGACCGAGGAATGACGCGGCGGGGCCGATTAGTTCCCAGAGAACCGACGAACCCAGTTAAGGGCGCGGCTTTGCTTCAATGTTGGTGCGCAAGCTTACGGCGATATCATGTCCAACGACAATGCCAGAAGACGGGCTATCCGCTCTGCCCAGACGATTTGTCCCGCTTCATCGCCGATAAGGTCCTGCCGAATCTCGATTTCGCCGTGGGGCAAGCCGCGCCGCTCACCGTGGACAGGGATTGTGTAGTCGGATTCGTCGCTGACCGCATACGGCTGGTTGTCGCCTACAACGAGCCCGCCCTCTCGGTTCAGCAACGTCATCAGCGGTCGTGAGAGACGATCATCTCGATTGTAGAGAAGCCCGACATGCCAGGGTCGGCCGACCCCGCGATAGACAGGCGTAAAGCTGTGCACCGCCACGATCACCGTCGGGATATTACCGGCTTGCCTGCGATCAAGCTCGGCGACGATGCGATTGTGATAGGGATTGAATATCTCCGCGATCCGGCGCTCCCGGTCGGCAAACGAAAGCTGCCGGTTGCCGGGAATTTCCGTGTCCTCGCTGACCGTGACAATTGAGCTTTCGACCGCCGGCGAGCGATTGCAATCGATCACGAGGCGCGAATAGTTCTGCAAGATCGCAAAGGCACCCAGCCGATCGCTCATCATCCTTACAACGGCTGCTGCGCCGATATCCCAAGCGATGTGGCGCTGGCGTTCGCTGGCCGATACGCCCAGAGAACCCAGCCGATGCGGCAGGCGATTTTCGGCATGGTCGCACAGAAGCAGAAAAGGGCCATCGTTGGGCTGCCCCAGTGTAATGCAGGCAGGCGGATCCGACGATGTGAGCAATGTATCTACCCCGGTCATCCGAGAGCCCCTTGGTGCCGCCACGAGCGTCGAGGTGAACCGCCCGCTATTAAGCTTCTCGCTCAAGCGGCTACAGACAATCCCAGCCTCAACCTTGCGCAGGTAAGGGTGTTGGCCAGAAGGCAGGCAATTGTCATCGGGCCGACACCGCCGGGAACGGGGGTGATCGCGCCTGCGACTTCTACAGCTTCGTCGAAAGCGACATCGCCAACCAATCGCGTGCCGCCGCCATCCTTCGGCACGCGATTTATGCCGACATCGATCACCGTCGCTCCCGGCTTGATCCAGGCGCCTCTTACCATTTGCGGCCGGCCGACAGCGACAACAAGCAAATCGGCCCGCCGGCATGTCGAAGGCAGGTCGCGCGTTTGCGAGTGGGCGATCGTGACAGTGCAATTTTCTCCCAGCAAAAGTTGGGCGACAGGGCGTCCGACCAGAACGGATCGACCGACGACCACTACATCCAATCCTTGCAGGCTCTCGTGAACCGTTTTTGCCAAAATCACGCAACCCAGCGGCGTACAGGGCACCAGTCCGGCCTTGCCCGCAGCGAGATAGCCCACATTAATTGGGTGCAGACCGTCTACATCCTTTTCGGGCGCGATCGCAGTGAGAATGCGTTCAGACGAAATTTGTGGAGGCAATGGCAATTGCACCAGGATACCATGCACGTCGGGGCGAGCGTTCAGTTCACCGATCAATTCCAGAAGTGCATGCTCAGATAGGCTTTCCGGCAGTCGATACTCGAATGAGGCCATGCCCGCCTCACGCGTTTGCGTGGCCTTATTGCGGACATAGACCTCGCTGGCCGGGTCGTTGCCGACCAGGACTACGGCAAGGCCTGGGACGACGCCGTGGTCCCGCTTGAGTTCTGCGACATCCACAGCAATTTGCGCCCGCAGTCTAGCCGCCTCGGCCTTTCCGTCGATGATACGCGCCGTCATCCGTTCAATTCTCCCGCTCATCTCTTCGCGAAGCCCTTACGATCTCGCGCCGAACATGCCAGTTCGGGCGGCTCGCGGAAACCCCCTAAAGAGACTCGCAGAACTTTGTCGGTCGGCGAGCATATCTAAATAAATCATGTGATTTCAATAATATAATAAACAGTGACGTCATGACTCGCCTAGTCGAATTATCGATTTCGGACTTGAATGCGATTTCAGTTGCAAATGCCATCGGCGCTGTACTAGGGGGAAAGCCGGCCTGGAGCGGACAAATCCTTTATGTGCGGCGCTCGTCGGAGTAATGCTTAAACATGGAAGCCGCCTCAATGTTCGTCGATCGAACCGCCGTTCCTTTTCCGGCGGGAAACGGGGAGATGGCGGGGCGTGTGCGCGATTTCGACTGGTCCGCGACTGATCTTGGCCCGATCACGCTTTGGTCGCAAAGCCTAAAGACCGCTGTCGAACTGATGCTCGCCTCACCTTTGCCAATGGTGATGCTGTGGGGCGTTGACGGGGTCATGCTTTACAATGACGGCTATGCTTCCTTTGCCGGGCACCGCCATCCCGCCTCCTTCGGGGCAAAAGTGTCTGACCATTGGCCGGAGGCCGCAGATCTCAACCGCAGAGTCATTGCCACTGGCCTGGCAGGAAGCCCGATATCGTTCGAAGGTCAGCATCTTGTGCGCAATCGAAACGGTGCCGTCGCAGATGCATGGGTAAACCTTACTTACGTGCCGGTTCGCGATGAACGCGGGATACCCATCGCAATATTGGGTTCGGTCATCGAAACTACGGACGAGGATGTCGCCAAGCAGCGGCTCAAGGAAAGTGAAGAACAGTTTCGCACCTTGGCCGAGGCGATTCCCAATCATGCCTGGGCCGGTGAGCCCGATGGAATGCTCAACTGGTTCAACCGACGGGCCTACGAATATACCGGTGCCGCGCCCGGAGAACTCGACGGAGAAAACTGGGCGAAGGTCGTTCATCCCGAAGATTTGTCGCGCACGACGCAGGCCTGGGCGCGCTCAATCGCAAACGGAAGTCCCTATGAGGTTGAGTTCAGGTTAAGACGCGCCGACGGGGCCTATCGCTGGTTTCTTGCCCGCGCCACCCCGGTGCGCAACGACACCGGCAGGATCGTACGCTGGATCGGGACCAATACCGATATTATGAGCCAACGCGAGTCTGCAGAAGGGCAGCGGGCGCTGAATCAATCGCTTGAGGCCCGCGTCGCAGAGCGGACGGCCGATCGCGACCGCATGTGGCGACTAAGCCAGGACCTGATGGTTGTGGTCGCCGACGGGGACGATGTCGTAATTGAAGCTGTGAATCCCGCCTGGCTGCGTTTGCTGGGCTGGACCGAAGCCGAACTGGTGGGGCGGTCGGCAGTCGATTTTGTGCATCCCGACGATATGACTCTCGCACGCTCAAATCGCCGCCCCTATGTGGAGGAAATCGACGAAGACGGACGAACCCTGCGGCGTTACCATAATCGTTATCGCCACAAGCAGGGCGGTTGGCGGTGGATTTCATGGACGGTCGTTGCTGCCGACGGAGTTCTTCAGGGAGTAGGCCGCGACGTCACCGAAGAGCGAGAGCAGGCAGAAGCCCTTGCGCTCGCCGAGTCACAATTGCGGCAGGCACAAAAGATGGAAGCCGTTGGGCAGTTGACCGGCGGGATTGCGCACGATTTCAACAATATGCTTTCGATCGTAATCAGCAGCCTTGGCCTCCTGAAGCGACGGTTGGCTAAGGGTGATTCTAATGTCGAGCGATTTGCCGACAGCGCCTTGGAGGGCGCCAATCGCGCTGCTTCGCTGACCCATCGCCTGCTCGCGTTCTCGCGGCAGCAGCCGTTAAAGCCCGAGCCGATCGAGCCAGGAAGGCTGGTTTCCGGGCTCGCAGAAATGATAATGCGCACGCTCGGTGAGACGATAAAGGTTGAAACTGTTCTCGGGGCGGGGCTTTGGCGCACGCATGCCGACCCCCACCAACTCGAAAGCGCTATTCTGAACCTAGCCGTCAACGCGCGGGACGCCATGGCGGACGGCGGGAAACTGACGATCGAAACGGCCAACACAGATATGGATGCGCGCTACGCCGCCCAGCATCCGGGCGTCGCGGCCGGGCAGTATGTGATGATCGCGGTCACCGATACTGGCTCCGGAATGGATGCCGATGTGGTCGCCAAGGCCTTTGAACCTTTTTTTACGACAAAGGATGTAGGCAAGGGAACCGGACTCGGTCTCAGTCAGGTCTACGGTTTCGTCCGGCAGTCTGGCGGGCATGTAAAAATTTATAGCGAGGTCGACCACGGGACAGTGGTCAAACTTTACCTTCCCCGATTTATGGGCGGACAACGAGACCTGACCGAAATGGCGCCCAAATCGTTGGTCTACGCTGACGAGGCGATCACAATTCTATTGGTCGAAGACGAGCCTGCGGTAAGGCAGCTTGGCGTCGAAGCGTTAAACGAGCTCGGCTATCGCGTGTTGGAAGCAGATAACGCGGCCTCTGCCCTGCAGCTCTTGGAGCGGCACGACGATATTTCGCTGCTGTTCACCGACGTCGTAATGCCCGAGGTCAATGGCCGAAAGCTGGCGGAAGAGGCGATACGCAGAAGGCCCGGGCTGAGAGTACTTTTTACCACCGGATATACGCGTAACGCCGTTGTTCATAACGGGGTGCTGGATCCGGGGGTCGAGCTGCTGGGAAAACCTTTCACGATCGAACAATTGAGCGCGAAGCTTCGCGCGGTTTTAGAGGCCTAATCATCGCCTTCGGCCTCGCGGCCATGCGGGAACATCAGCCGCTAACATTGCAAAGGCGCAGGCTTTCTGGCAGCAACCCGCTTGGGCTGGTTGGGAAAGGGCGAACTGCCCGACCGGACGACACAGCGCACCTTACCAGCCGACGAACCTGCGATATAAAGGCAGGCAATCGGGCCGATGAGCAATTCAGCACCCAATCAGGAAATAGATGACACAGTTCGAAATTGGTGACGGCGCAATCGAAGGAGCCGGCCCGCTACCAAAGCCGCCAACAATGGCCGTACATTTGGCGCTGGCCTGGAATGATTTCGATACCAGCCTGAGCAGTTGGCGTATGTGGCTGCTGCTCGGGATGAACGATATCCGTCAGCGTTATCGCCGGTCACGTTTAGGTCAATTTTGGATCACGCTTGCCATGGCGACGACCATCGTCTCTTTGGGCCTGCTCTATGCCTATTTGTTCAAACAACCCTTGGCTCAATATCTGCCTTACCTGGGAACCAGCTTTGTCGTTTGGGGGCTCTTGTCCAGCGTCGTCTTGGACTCATGTTGGGTATTTATCAGCGCCGAGGGGTTTTTGAGGCAGGTGCCGCTTGCGAAATCCGTTTTTGTGCACCGTATGCTCGTTCGAAATGGCGTTATTTTTCTGCATAACATCATCATCTTGCCGCCGATCTATCTGATATTTGGCGTTCCCCTGGGCTGGACATTGATGCTGGCGTTTCTTGGAATCGCTCTAATCCTACTTAACGGCGTTTGGATCGGCCTTCTTCTTGGCACGATCTGCGCTCGCTTTCGCGATATGCCCCAGATCATCGCGAGCTTAATGCAAGTTGTATTTTACCTGACACCGGTGATGTGGCGTCCGTCGCAATTGCCGCAACGGGTCAGTTGGTTGACTAACTTCAACCCGTTTCAGAGCTTTCTCGATATTGTACGGGACCCTTTGCTGGGCAACCTGCCGCCCCTGATTGCCTGGAAAGTGGCTGGTGCGGTCACGCTCGTTGGTTTTGCCGTGGCGACCCTGATTTTCTCGCGCTTTCGGGCGCGCATCGTTTATTGGCTGTAACCTTATGGCATCCATCACTCTCGACCGCGTTACCGTCGACTTTCCGATCTACAACGCGAAAAAACGGTCGCTGAAATCCGAAATCTTCCGGCGTACTGTCGGCGGCCGCATTGAGGCAAACCAGGACAGCCGCGTGTCGGTAATGGCTCTGCGCGACATCAGCATGCAGATTAATGATGGTGACCGGCTGGGCCTCATAGGGCGCAACGGTGCCGGTAAGTCCACATTGTTGCGCGTTCTGTCCGGTGTGTACGAGCCGCCGATCGGGCGAACTGTGATCAGTGGTACGGTTTCGTCTCTAACCGATATTGCGATGGGGATGGATCCAGAGGCGACGGGATATGAGAATATTCTGTTGCGCAGCGTTTTCCTGGGCGTGTCGGTTAAGCAAGCCCATGCAAATGTAGCCGAGATTGAGGAATTCACCGGGCTGGGCAATTTTCTCAAGCTGCCGATGCGCACCTATTCGAGCGGGATGATGGTGCGGCTGGCCTTTGCCATCAGCACGGCTGTAACACCCGAAATTCTGATTATGGATGAGTTAATCGGGGCCGGCGATGCTGCTTTTTTTGCCAAAGCGGAGGAGCGGCTAAACCGTCTAATAGGAAGTACCCGCATCCTTGTGATCGCATCGCACGCGGACACCATGCTGCAGCGGCTTTGCAACAAAGCTGCGCTGATGGATGAAGGAAGACTGCAGATGATCGGTCCTGTCGATGAAGTTCTTGCCGCTTACCAGGCGATGGTCTGAGATGTTTATCGGGCTATCGATACGTCGCGTGATCATGCCTTGATCGTCGAAAGATGTATGTCTAGGTTGCCGAACAAATAGTGCTGCACCATCGCGAGGCGGATACCACCGAAGCGGATGTATGTGCCGTAACGCTTGGAAATCGATAAGTCCATTATATGGATGAGGTAAAAGAACGTCAGATTGCCATGAGGTTTATTCTCCACTCAGAGATCGATGCAAATTCCATACGAGAGAATTTAGGCAAGCCGGAATACAGCTATTATTTCGTGCTGGAGGCGTTTCGTCCTGTCCTTGAACTGTTGGGGCCGGTCACGCTAGTTCGACGTCCTGAGGAAGAGGTCGATACGATATTCGAAGCTTCCGCGGCGAAAAGTGAAAGCTGCGTCTTCATCTCGTTCTCACCACCGAACGCAGTTCCGCTTGATCTCAAATGCCCGACCATCGTCGTTTTCGCGTGGGAGTTCAGCACTCTTCCCGATGGCGGGTGGGCTAATGCCGATCCGCGCGACGACTGGCGGTTAGTGTTCGCGAAGCTAGGCTTTGCGATCTCGCTGTCGACCTATACGGCGCAGGTCGTGAGGGCGGCTATGGGTGAAGATTTTCCGATCTTTGCGATCGCGGCGCCAGTGTGTGACCGTCTGCCTAGACCGGCTTTTCCCGTCGACTCAAGGCCCGTCATCCCGGCTTGCGAAGTCCTGATTCGCGGCACTGTGATCGATAGCGGCGACTATGCGCTTTCGCCAGACCAAGTGATTGGGCCGATTTTTCCACCGCCGTCGATAAGACCGACGCTCATGGACCTGGCGGCTGAGGAAATGGCCCCGGTATTGGCCGCGGCAGCCGCGAAGGCGGCAGCAGCCGAAGCGGCTGCAATCGCGGAGGCGGCTGCGGCAGAGGCGGCTGCAATCGCGGAGGCGGCTGCGGCAGATGCCGCAAGGATGGCTGCTGCTGCGGCAGCCGAAGCGGCAGCGGTGCTTACCATCATCGCGCAGCGCCGCAGGCTTCGCTACCGTCTCGCCGCGACAAAACGCTATGCCCTGGAATGGTACCGCGAGGTGATTCGGGATTTGCTGCCGCGCTGGCTGTCGCTCGGCATCGGCCGTGGGGGCGCGTTGGCGGAAATGGTCTATCGGCGCCTTTCCGGCTCGACACAGCCTCCATCGCCACCACCTCCACCTCCACCTCCACCACCACCGCCTCCTCCTCCTCCTCCTCCTCTTCGGCCACCACCACCACCACCACCACCGCCGTCTGCTCCGCCATTGCGGGTGCGATTGGGGGGCGTGGTCTATACCTCGATGCTGAACCCCACCGATGGACGTAAAAACTGGCACGACATACTAACGGCGTTCTGTTGGGCATTCCGCGACGTCGAAGACGCGACGCTGGTGCTGAAAATGGTTAAGGGTGATCCGCACTCTTATCGGCGGGACCTGTTCCTGATTCTGGCGCGACTGTCACCATTCAAGTGCCGGGTCGTCACGATGGACGGGTTTCTCGAGGACGCCGACTATCGCCTGTTGACCGAAGCCACGAGCTTTTACGTCAATGCGTCGAACGCTGAAGGTCTTTGTTTGCCGCTGATGGAATTCATGTGCGCTGGAAAGCCGGTGATAGCGCCGCGCCACACCGCGATGGCCGATTATATCGACGATACCGCCGCCTTCATCGTCGGCGCGACTCCCGAGCACAATGTCTGGCCAAACGACCCGCGGCACCTTTACTCCACAATGCGCATGCGCCTCCAGTGGGATACTCTGGTCGCCGCTTTCGAGGAGAGTTACCGTGTCGCGACGCACGCGCCCCAACGGTATGCGGACATGGGACGCAACGCCGCCGCGATCATGAGCCGCTATTGTTCCGACGCGGTGGTGAAAGAACAACTGCGCATGGTCCTGGACCAGGTGGTTAAAGCGGGAGTGCGACAGCAGGCGGAAGAGAGCAAGCCAGCGACCGCTAAGATTGTGGATCCGGGTTTGACCCCGGCCGTCGCAGAGCCGGAAGCAATATGATCATCATCATCTATTCCGAAACCTACAAAGGTGCGGTGGCCAAGCGGCTGGGTGAATCCGAATACAGCTATTATTTCGTGCTGAAGGAATACCGCCCGGTTCTTGAACGGCTTGGCATCGTGGTTGCGGTCGGCGATCCCGCCAACGAGGTTGACGCGCTCTATCGCAGCGCCGCCGCCCACGGCGAATCCTGCATCTTCCTGTCCTTTACGCCGCCCCATCAGACGCTGATCGATCTGGAGTGCCCGACGATCCCGATCTTCGCTTGGGAATTCGACACGATTCCCAGCGAAGTCTGGCACGGCGATGCGCGCAACGACTGGCGCATAGTGTTCGATAAGCTGGGCCGGGCGATAACGCATTCGGACTTCGCTGTTCGAACGGTTAAGGCGGCGATGGAGCAGGACTATCCGATCGTGACCATTCCTGCGCCGGTTTGGGATCGTTTCGACGCTGTGCGGCAAAGAATTACGCCCTGCCCCATCTGCGCCGGAGTGGATATTAGCGTGATCGGAACCGTGGTCGACACGTTCGCGCTCGATTTTCAGGCCGAGGCACGACGGTTGCCAGCGCCGGCGGGCCCTGAGGCGCCCGCGCGCTTTACGCTGGACGGCGTCATCTATTGTTCGGTCTTCAACCCTCGGGACGGCCGCAAGAATTGGCATGACATGCTGTGCGCGTTCTGCCTCACGTTCCGCGAAAATCCGGACGCCACGCTGGTGTTCAAGCTGACCCATCATGATCGCGCCCTGGCGTTCGAGCATATGTTGGAGACGATCTACCGGGTCTCGCCCTTCAAATGCCGGGTCATTCTCATCCTGGGTTATCTGGAGGAAGCCGATTACGAAAAAATGGTCGGCGCCACCAGCTATGCCCTCAATGCGTCGGCGGGCGAAGGGCAGTGCCTGCCGCTGATGGAATTCATGTCGGCGGGAAAACCATCGATAGCACCCCGAAACACCGCGCTGACCGATTATCTGAACGACGACAACAGCTTTCGGATCGCGTCGAGCCTCGAACCCTGGTGCTGGCCGCACGATCCGCGCCAGGCCTTCCGCACGCGACGGCACCGCATCGATTTCGCATCCCTGATGCAGGCTTACCGCGACAGTTACGACGTCGCGAAAACCGATCCCGAGCGCTATCGGCTCATGTCCGAGCGTGCCAATCGCGATCTCGGGGCGCATTGCTCCCAAGAGTTGACCGAGGGTCGACTGCGAGCATTTCTCGGGATCGAATCACCGTTTGCGGAGGCGAACAAGGCTCAAGCGCGCGTCGCGGCCGAAGACCTGATCACATGACGGCGCCGGCTCAGGCTGTATCGTCCGGCAGGATCGCCGATATCGAAATGCTGCGCGGCATCGCCGTGATCTTCGTCCTGATCCAGCATGCGCCGGTCGTGTTGTTTCCCTGGCGGACCAACGATGATGGGCATCTTTATGTCTATTTTGGATTCTGGACGGGCGTCGATCTGTTCTTCGCGATCTCCGGATTCGTCATAGCGCGTAGCCTGCTGCCCACTTTGGAAGCGACCCGCGACAATACTTCGTTCTTTAACGCCACTTTGGCCTTCTGGGTTCGCAGGGTCTGGCGTCTATTGCCGTCGGCATGGCTCTGGCTGGCGGTCATCCTGTTCCTGGTCGAATTTTTTAACCGATCGGGCGCATTCGGCACCTTTCGCGGAAACTTCGAAGCCACTGTGGCATCCGTTCTCGACGTCGCCAATTTCCGAGTTCTGCTCGTTCTGATGACCGCCGAACACGGGGTGAGCTTTCCCTATTGGAGCCTGTCGCTGGAAGAGCAGTTTTATATCCTGCTGCCGATCTTGGTCTTCGTGTCGCGGCGGTGGTTTCCCTATATTCTGGCCGTCAGCATCCTGGCGCAATTATTTGTGACGCGCTTCGGCCCGGGAACCACCGAATTCGGCAATCTGCTGAATGTCACGCGTAGCGACGCTCTGATGCTGGGCGTGCTGATCGCGCTCTGGAGCCGCCATCCGACCTATCGCCTGTTCGAGCCCGTTGCGTTGAAACAATGGCCGATCGCCGGTCCGGTCCTGCTGAGCCTTCTCCTCCTCTGTCTCGCCGCGTCGGGATCGACCCATCTTAACCTCGTCTCGTTTCTGGTCGGACTTGTCGCGCTGCTATCAGCTGCGCTGGTGCTGATCGCTTCATATGATGGGGATTATCTTTTACCGGGCAGCGCGGCGAAGCGGGTTATGGTGTGGGTCGGGAGCCGCTCCTACGCGCTTTATCTGATCCATATGCCGGCCTATCTATTTGCCCGCGAGATCTGGTTTCGGCTGGAACCGGCCGGGACGATATTCGGAGCGAACTATACGCTGCGCTTTACGCTGACCGCGCTCCCGATGCTCGTCGTGCTGGCGGATTTGAATTATCGTCTCGTCGAGACACCGCTGCGCCGGCGCGGTGCGCGTATCGCCGCACACCTGGCAGAGCGTGCGGCATGACGGCGGAAGACAGGATCGGTACCGCCAGCCCCGGCGTAGCCGTCAGACCAGGCGCCGAGATTCGGCCGGTTCCCGTGGCGGGCGGCCGAATCGCCGATATCGAAGTTCTACGCGCGATCGCGATTATCTTCGTGCTGATCCACCATGCACGAGGCAACCTGATTACATGGCCCACGCCCGTATTCGACCGGCTGTACTCCTATCTGCAGTTTTGGCCGGGCGTTGACCTGTTTTTCGCGATTTCCGGTTTCGTGATTGCGCGCAGCCTCGTCCCGGCCCTGCGGCGCAGTGAAAACAGAACCGCTTTCATCAAGACCACCATTGCGTTCTGGATCAGGCGCGCCTGGCGGCTGCTGCCCTCGGCTTGGCTGTGGCTTGCATTGATTTTGATTGCGTCGGCGGCCTCAGGCGAAACGGGCCTATTCGGCAGTTTCAGAACCAATTTCGAAGCGACGATCGCGGCTGTTCTCGACGTCGCGAATTTCCGGCTGGCGTCGTGCTTTATGCAGTATCCCTGCGGCAGCAGCTTTGTTTATTGGAGCTTGTCGCTTGAAGAGCAGTTCTACATCCTCTTGCCTATCGTGATACTGCTGGCGGGACGCCGACTAACAGTCTCGATCGGCATTTTCGTCGTTGTTCAATTTTTCATCCCGCGCATCGCGCCGATTCTGCAAATGCTGCGGACTGACGCTCTCCTGCTCGGCGTCCTGCTCGCGATTTGGAGCTCGGATGCCACCTACCGGCTCTGCGAGCCGCTCGTTTTGAAAAGGAGCGGTCTCGCGCGTTGGGCTGTTCTAATTATGCTCCTCGCGGGAATAGCGGCGCTCGGTTCCGACGATCTGCATATCGTTCAGTTCCGCTACGGAATGATCGCTCTGCTGTCCGCCGTGCTCGTCATGATCGCGTCCTACGATCAGGATTACCTTTGGCGTGACAGCCAGGTAAAGCGGGTTTTTATATGGATCGGCAGTCGATCGTATGGACTCTATCTGATGCATGTGCCGCTCTACTATGTCACACGGGAAATTTGGTATCGGATCGACGGGCGACTGCCGTCTTCCCGCATTGATGACCTGGGGATTCTCGCTACGGCGGCGGCCCTGCTTCTGTTGCTCAGCGAAATCAATTTTCGTGTGATCGAGGATCCCCTACGGGCGCGGGGCGCGCGAATCGCCAGGCGATTTAGCGAACGCCCCTTACATCACAGCATTGCGGGCATCACGCGCACCACCGACTTGCTGGTAAAATGAGCCGGCAGCTCGAAAAGACGGGATCGCAATACGCGCGCGGTGCCGGGCATGAATCGGCGAGCGCATCTCACGGGACAATTGTCGACATCGAATTGCTGCGCGCCATCGCCGTGCTGTTTGTTCTTGTCGAACATGCCAGGATCAATCTCTTCACCTGGGTCGGCGGCGTGCATGAGCCCCTTTATGTCTATTTCGGCTTCTGGACGGGTGTCGATCTCTTCTTTGCAATCTCGGGCTTCGTCATTGCACGCAGCCTGTTGCCAAAGTTAGCCGCTGCCAACGACAGCACAGCGTTCTTTAACGCCGTGCTTGCCTTCTGGGTTCGGCGTGCTTGGCGTCTGCTCCCGTCGGCATGGCTCTGGCTCGGCATCATCATGCTGTTGGTGATCATCTTTAACAGGTCAGGCGCATTTGGAACATTCCGGGCCAATTTTGAAGGGACGATTGCCGCGATCCTGTATGTAGCCAATTTCCGGATCGTTCACGTGTTTTTGCGCGCCCCGACGGGTGCGAATTTCCCCTATTGGAGCCTCTCACTGGAGGAGCAGTTTTATATCTTGCTGCCGCTGGTTGTCTTCGCGGCCCGTCGTTGGCTGCCCTATGTCCTCGGAGCCGCGGTTCTGGCGCAGCTGTTTGTGCAGCGATCCGGCAACTTGGGTATCGGCCTGTTGCTCAATCAAATCCGCAGTGATGCTTTGCTACTTGGTGTTCTTATTGCGATCTGGAGCCGTCATGCCACATATCGCCTCTTCGAGCCGGTTGGTCTGCGTCAACATCCGCTTGTTAGCGTCATAGTTCTGGCAGGCTTGGTGTTTGCGCTCGCCGCCGCAGGCTCAGAGGGTCTAAATCTGGTGCCTTTTCGGATCGGGCTCGTCGCTATCCTATCGGCGGCACTAGTCCTGATCGCATCCTATGATCAGGACTATCTGTGTCCGAACGGTCCGCTCAAGCAAATCATGCTGTGGATCGGTGCGCGGTCCTACGCACTCTATCTGACCCACATACCGGCCTACCTCGCGGCACGGGAAATCTGGTTTCGGATAGAGCCGCCCGACACGGTTTTCGACAGCGCCTACGGTCTTCGTTTGGGCCTGACCGCGACAGTGCTGCTGCTGTTGTTTACGGAAGCGAATTATCGCTTCATCGAAGTTCCATTCCGCCGGCGCGGGGCGCGCATCGCCGAGCGTCTCGGTCGTCGTGTGGCCGCGTACCCGGCCGAACCATAAGGAATCGGTCATGTGGGAACGGTCAGCCGAAACGGACCACACTCTTGTCGGACTTCGAGACGTCCTCGACAGTGGCGGTTTGAACTATCAAACGGGGGAACTGCGGCCGGGGTTTTTAATCAGGGCCGACGATGTCGTGGTCGACGTTGGCTGTGGCGAAGGCAACGAAAGCCTGTTTTGTGCTCGACAGGGGGCTCACGTCATCTATGCGGACGCCGATCCCGATCAGATCGCCATCGCCAGCCGCAATCTGGAGGGCGCCGGCGCCCGTATCCTCACGCCGATCATCAGCGACACCAATCCGCTGCCCCTTCCGGACGGGGTTGCTTCGAAAGTCATCGCGGCTGAAGTCATCGAACATGTCGACGATCCGGCGCAGTTTATCAGCGAATTGGTTCGGGTGGGGCGGCCCGGCGCGCAGTATTTTTTTGCGGTGCCGGATGCGGCGTCGGAAGAGCTGCAAAGGGGCTTGTCGCCGGATAGCCATTTTCAAAAGCCCAATCATATCCGCGTGATCGGGCGCGACGAGTTCGCCCGGATGGTCACCGATGCCGGGTTGGTGATTGAAGATCGCGGCTTCTATGGGTTTTATTGGACAGTCTGGTGGATGTTCTTCTGGATTTGCAGGGTCGACCTGTCCGCTCCGCACCATCCTCTGCTGGAAAGCTGGGCCCGCACCTGGAGCGCGCTGCTCGACACCCCGAACAGCGGCGATGTCAGGCGGGCGCTGGATGCGCTGTTGCCCAAAAGCCAATATATCGTGGCGCGCAAGCCCGGTGGCCTAGGTCCAGCGGCAATCGCGCCGGAGAAATCGGTCGCATCCGTTGCGGGAGGATTGCACATCGCATTTGCTGCCATCCGACGTTTCTTCTCGCCTCCACCGCAGGCCATCCCGCCGGTAGCTACGGCATTAACTCCGGAGCCTTTGCTTGCTCCGGTCGCCGTGGACGATCCGATCGATTCTGTAACTGTCGGCCTGCACGATGCCGTTGAAAGCGGGTGGTTCAGGAACGATCAGCATGAACTGTTCAAAGGCTTTGCCATTCGACCGGAAGATGTCGTGCTTGATGCTGGATGCGGCCAGGGCAACTATTCCGCCCTCTGCGGACAATGGGGGGCACATGTCATTTTCAGCGACACCGACCCCGATAACGTCGCCATCACGGAACGACGGCTTGCCGAAACCAACGCACGCGCGATTACACCGATCGTTGGCGACGCTAGCCCTCTGCCGCTGGATGACGAGGTCGTCACCAAGGTCATCTCGACCGAAGTGATCGAACATGTCGATGATCCCCGTCAGTTCCTGAATGAACTGGTGCGAGTCGGCAAGCCGGGGGCGCTCTATCTGTTGGCGGTTCCCGATCCCGTTCAAGAAGGCCTGCAACGGCGGTTGGCCCCGCCCGCATTTTTCCTGAAACCAAAACCTGGGGAGGGGACCATCCGCGGCCTCTCCAGCGGACATCTGCGAACAATCGGCCGCGAAGAGTTCGAAGAGTTGGTGACGCAGGCTGGGCTGGTGGTAGAGCAGCATCACTATGTCGGTTTTTACTGGGCGTTGTGGTTTGTGTTTTTCTGGGTCTGCAATGTCGACTTTTCGGCGCCCGGGCACGCGTTGCTGGCGCGTTGGGCGCGAACCTGGAAAATGGTCCTGGACGCGCCGGACGGGCACAGAGTTAAAGCCCCGTTCGACGCGTTTATGCCCAAAAGCCAGATCATCATCGCAAGAAAGCCATAAATCGCTTTATGTCAAAATTGATTGAAAAAGTGGGGGCGACCTCGGATGCGGGTAAAACTGTGCTCGCGCTCTTTCCTCTTCTCTACCTCGTTACTGCATTTTGGAAGCCGGCGCTGTTCGATCATAAGTCGCTGATTAACGGCGACGCGATCCTTCACGGTCTCGCACTTGTCGACCTGCAGGCACATTCGTTGGGTCATCTCGGACAATTGCTTTGGTCCGACAAAATCTATGGCGGTCATCCTTTATTTGCCGAGGGGCAGGGCGCTTTTGCCGATCCCTTGAACATGTTTACGGCATGGATCGCCGCGCCCGTTTTTGGCTCGATCTACGCCATGAATCTATTTCACTTTCTGGCGATGATGTTGGCGGGCATCGGCGTTATGGGTCTTTGCCGCAGCTTGGGATCGAGCCGCGCCGCCGCCAGTTTCGCTTCGATTGCGGTGGTTTACTCGTCGATTTGGATCAGCGACGCGCAGAACCTGACGATCTCGGGCGCACTGGCGTGGGTTCCATGGACATTTTGGGCGATGGACCGGTGGTTGAAACAACCGACCGTCCGGTCTGCCATTCTGCTGGGTGGCGCGGTCGCCTCGCTGGTCCTCGCCGGATATCCGCAGGCGTTCCATGGCGCAATCATGTACATATCCGCTGGCTTGATCACCATTCCATGCCAAACCCAAGCCAGACATGAATGGATCGCGAATTGGCGCAAGCGGCTAAGTACGGCGGCCATTGCCGTCCTGTTCTGCGCTGGCATCAGCGCGATCCAATGGTTGCCACTGCTTGAATTGACGGCGCTATCGCACCGCAGCGACGGCGTTAGCATTTTCTTCAACTCGCCGATCGCGACATATTTTCGTGGATTCTTGTTTACTTGGCAGGGTTTGGACGCGTCGTCGGATTATTTCGCCGGAACGGGCAGTCTCCTCGTAACCGTCCTAGCATCGCTCGCCCTGGTCATCGGCCAGCCCGCGCGAGTCAAAGGTCATCTGATCTCCACGATTTTCGTTCTTCAGATGGGGTTCGAGCGAGGTTCGCCGCTGTTTCGACTGCTCTACGATCATCACATCATCCCTGGCTTGCGATATTTTCGTACGGTCCATCTCTATTTCGACATCGCGATTATCGGCATGGCGGTGTTGGCCGCGTTTGCGATCGACGGGATCAGTCGGTGGATCACGACAGAATCGGGCCGCAAGCGCTTGGCCTGGGCGGCACCCACCAACGGGATTCGTGTGAAGCTGGGGCTATTTGCCGTCATGTTGTGGATTTTGGTCGCGGTTTGGATGCGTCCTGCCGAAGGGCGGATGGTGTGCCTCGCGGTCGTGGTCCTTGCCGCGGTCGGCTCGATGTTGTTAATCCTCGCGCGACGGGGATCGCTCGTGCCGTTTCTAATGATCGCGTTGCTAATGGGTGAATGCCTGAACCTCAGAGCACACAGCTTCCGTTTCTATGAAACCGCGTATGCCGGGAAACCGTCGTCGGTGACGGCGATAGAGGCAGTGGACGGCTGGCGCAATTACAAGCTGTTCGACGATTCGATCGCCAGCGCCTATGCCTTTACCGACTCCCGATCTCCGGCCTTACCCGATCGAATGCGGCGCATGATGGAATCGATCAGCGCCATGACAAATTTGATGTGGGACCTGGGATCGTTCAACGCGGCGCTGGCGCTTCCCATGCAGCGACAGACCGTGGCCGAGAAACTGATGCGCGATGAGATTCGAGGGCAAACATCAAATCCGGCGGGCGCTCGTCTGATTGATCTGCTCGCGATCCGCTTTATTTCCGTCGATCGAGTGCCGGTCACGGCTGCATTCCGGTCATTTTGGAGCGACCCTGCGCTAAACGCGCAAATCATGGAAAATACAGCGGCCCGGTCACGTTTCCAGCTTTACGCGAACCACGTTACCGTTGGTTCGGCCGACGAGGCGATCGCGGCGCTTAAGTCTCTACAGTCTCCGACGCTGGTTATCGAAAACCCTCCGAACCTGCATCAGGTCGAACCGCTGGACGAGGGCGATGCCCTGGCTGACGTGAAATCTTATGCAAGTTTTAACGTCTTGAAAGCCACATCGACCCAATATCGCGTCGATATCACTGCAACGCATCCCGTGTGGTTCTTTATCGCCGATGCCAACTACCCCGGCTGGAGAGTCACGCTCGACGGCAAGCCGGCGCCGCTGTTTAGCGCTCAGATGCTGGGTAAGGCTGTCGGTGTCCCAGTCGGCGACCACCGGCTGGAAATCCGCTTTGTCTCGATGACGTTTCGCTGGGGCATGGCAATTACTCTTATGTCGCTCGTTCTGATTGCACCGACATTTTTAGTTGCTCGCCGGCAACACAAGTACGGCTCAACGGTCTAACGGGAGTACAAATCCAATTCTGACCGCACGGAGATGTTGCGAAAACATGCGGTTCGCTGCAACTTATCCGCGCGTCATACGCAACGCTGGTCGTGAACATTTGACGCCGAGACTAACCAACGTGACGCGAATGATAATTTTATCGATAGGGCCGCGATTTTTGGGGAAAAATCAAAATTTGAGTGGTCGATCGGTCCCGCGGTTTTTGAGCAGCGTTGGCGTGGCCAAGAGGTTTCTGCCTTGCGTTGGAAAGCGTTAACGCGTGGCTGTTAAACTCTGGATCGACGTTGAAGACCTGTTCGAATATGCACGGGGCAACCCGCGGCCGAGTGGTATCCAACGTCTTGCATTCGAGATTTATAAGGCCTTGCAGGCACGACCCGACGCTGCCGACTTTGTGCGGTTCGTTCGGCATGACACGCCTCGCAACAGCTTCTACGTCGTTCAATGGGCTGAAGTCGTATCCTTGTTCTCGGGGTTAACCGAGTCTGTGCCGGAGCCCGCGCAACCGCTTCCGCCGGGCCCTATTCTTCCCCATGCGCCGTCGCGACAATTCATCCGCAAACTGGTTCACCGGCTGCCCTTTTCGATCCGCGCGCATGTGACCAACTTGATGCTCACCCATTCTTGGGCGTTGCACGCCTGGATCAATTTTTTCAACGCAATGGCGCTTGGGGTGAAGATACGCCTGATGAGGCTTGTCCGGCGTGTACGACCGGCCCCCCAGCCAAAGCCCTCCCAGCAAACGTCGACTCCCTCAGAGCCCGAACTCGTGAAGCCCGAGTGCTTTGACGCCTTCGGTCGGGATGCTGCCCCAGACGACATTTTGCTTGTATTGGGATCGCCTTGGTCACATCCGGATTATGCCAAGCTGATCCAAGCCCAACAGCGGCGGGGCCTCCGCTTTGCCTTGCTGGTCTACGATCTAATCCCTCTTCGGAGGCCGGAATGGTGCGATCGGGGTCTGGTGCGCGTCTTTCGAGCTTGGTTCGACACAGTTTTCCCTCTATGTGACCAAATATTTGCGATCTCGCGCGCGACTGCCGACGATGTTGAAGCCTACATGCTTGAGCGCAGCATCGCACTGCCTAGTCGGGTGCATCCTATCCCAATCGGCACCAGTTTCGGCGTTACTGATGCTCGCGTTTCGGCCCGGCGCACCGCGCGGCTGCCGATACCTGGCAGCTATGCTCTCATCGTCTCGACGATCGAGGCTCGCAAGAATCACATTTTATTATTCCGCATCTGGCGCCGGATGCTGGAGGAAATGCCACCCGAACAGGTGCCGACCCTGATTTTCGCGGGGCGGGTTGGCTGGCTGGTCGACGACCTGATGCGGCAGATCGCCAACACGGACAATTTGAACGGCAAGCTGATTCTAATAGAGAATCCGACCGACGCGGAATTGCTGGCGCTCTATGAAGGCTGCCAGTTCACGCTTTTCCCGTCTTTCTTCGAAGGATGGGGCCTGCCGGTCACCGAAAGCCTCGCTCTGGGCAAGCCATGCCTGACGTCCGACCGCACATCGCTGCCGGAATCCGGTGGCAATCTCGCGCGCCGGTTCGATCCCGACAATCTGCATGACGCGTACAGCGCGATCCGCGGTGTTGTCGAAGACCCCGCGGGTCTTGCCCGATGGGAGGCGCAGGTGCGCCGGGAATTCAAGCCGGTATCCTGGTCGGTAACCGCCGAGGCTCTGCTGGCCGGGTTGGAACACCCGCTGGCCGTCCGCACCGAACCCAGCCTGCCGCAGATGGTGGAGGAAGAGGCCGATCTTTCGGCCCCGATCCGGCTCGGAATGCGGGCGCGATAACGCCGCACGGCAGCAAAAGAATCCAATGGGGGGACCGTGAAATATAACGCTGCCGAAGCGACAAAGCTGGGCGTCGCCATCGAAGATCCGCTTGTTGTCGAAAATCCCGACGCATTCTCATGGGATGAGACCGCGGATCTGGTCGTTGTCGGGCTCGGAGGCGCTGGAGTGGCGGCTGCGCTAGAGGGGTTGGAGCGGGGGCTCAAGGTCACTGCCGTCGACCGCTATGAGGGCGGCGGATCCACAGCGGCCAATGGCGGCATTTTCTATGCGGGCGGTGGTACCAAGATTCAGAAAGAAGCGGGAGAAGACGATTCGCCCGAAGAAATGTACAAATATCTCAAGATTGAGGTCGGTGACGTCGTCTCGGATGAGACGCTGCGCAAGTTTGTCGAGGAAAGCGTCGAAACGGTCGACTGGATTCTGGCCAATGGCGGCAAACTGAACAGCAAAGTCTGGAAGAAAAAGGCGTCCTATCCGCCCTTGGCCTATTTTCTCTATCACCCCGACAATTCGCTGGTCGCCTCCTATGTCGCGCGCGCGAAGCCGGCGGCGCGCGGCCACCGCGCCCATATTAGCAACGGCAAGAAGGCCTGGGGCGTGGGAATCGGCATCTGGGGCCCGTTGCGCGATTCCGCGATGGCCAAGGGGCTGAACTTCCACCGCTATTCCGAGGCGCGGCAGCTCGCGCGCGATGGCACCGGCCGGGTGATCGGAGTCAAGATATTGTCGATCCCGGCGGGTTCGTCCGCCGCGGCGAAGTTCGGCAGCTTCATCAAGACGGCGGACCGGCTATTGGCGATGCTGCCGCCCACGTTACCCTTCGCGGCGATCACCATCGGGCTGGGCAGTTGGTACTTACGGCGCGCTGCCAAGATCGAGGCTGCGCACCGCCAGGAACGCTGGATTCGCGCAAAAGAAGGCGTCCTGCTCAGCACGGGCGGGTTCATTATGAACAATACGATGGTTCGCCATTTCGCCCCGACCTATGCGACGGGCATGCCGAACGGCACTTTGGGAGACCAGGGCCAAGGCATCATGATGGGGGCCGGTGCAGGTGGACAACTGGCGCTGATGGATAAGATCAGCGCCTGGCGCTTTATCAATCCGCCCAAGGCTTGGTCGGACGCCATAGTCGTCAATTCCAAAGGCAAGCGCATGATCGACGAGACGGTCTACGGCGCCAGCCTGGGCGAGCAGATCGGCGATCATAACGGTGGCGTCGGCTATATCATCTATGACAAGAATCTGCGCAAACAGGCGTTCAAGCAGGCCCTTGACCCGCTGATCGTGCCGTTTCAACGCGATATCACGCTACTGAATCTGTTGTTCAACTATAAGAAAGCTGATTCGATCGACGAGTTGGCCCATAGGTCCGGCATCGACCCTTTAGGGCTTATCGATACCGTTGCCGCCTATAATCGCGGGGCCCGCGGCGAGCAGCCCGATGCCTTCGGCAAACAGATGGACGACATGGTCCCGATCGTGGCGCCGCCCTTCTATGCGATGGATATCTCCATCAACAGTCGGTTTTTGCCATTGCCGGTTATCACCTTTGGCGGCTTGCGGATCGATGAGAGGTCGGGTCTGGTGTTGGATGAAGCGGGGCAGACGATACCCGGTCTCTATGCTGCCGGTCGCACGGCAGTGGGCGTCGCCTCGAACACTTATGTCAGCGGACTCTCCTTCGCCGATTGCGTATTCTCGGGCCGCCGCGTCGCCCGACATATTGCCCGCGCCAATCGTTGAACGAGGACATCGCTGAGCGGCTACGAAGCTGGCTGGCCGAAGAATTGGACGACCCTGCCGTTCGCATCGAAGGGATGCGGCGTACTTCCGTCGGCTATTCGCGAGAAAACTGGGTCTTCGATGCTTGCTGGAAAGCCGACGGCCAGGACCGAATGGGAGCGTTCATCGCCCGTAGGGATCCAACCGGAAGTGTACTCGACACGGACCGAAGGGTGGAATTCGCCGTGCTGCTCGCCTTGTCAAACTCTCACGTGCCTGTGCCCAAAGTTCGCTGGCTCGATGCGCAGGGCACCCGGTTGGGCCGACCTTCGATCATAATGGATTTGGCCGACGGCGTTTGCGACTATCTCGCCCTGAATGGCAAGCGCCCTGCAGGTCGCAGGCTTGCGATCGCCCACCAGCTTTGTGATCGTCTGGCCGATATTCATGGGCTCGATTGGCGGGCGCAGGGCCTAGGCGCTGTCCTTGACGACCCAGGTCCGCGCGCGCCGATCGTGGCCCTGGATCACTGGCAGTCAGAACTGAGGCGCGTTCAGCTCGAACCGGAACCTGAACTGGAATTGGTGTTGGCCTGGCTGCGCGGGCATGCTCCGGCGAACCCGGTCACGACCCTGGTCCATGGCGACTTCAAACCTGGAAATGTACTGATGCAGGGCGACGACGTAACTCTGGTGCTGGATTGGGAAACTGCCCATCTGGGCGACCCACTTGAGGACATAGGCTGGGTTACTAACCCGCTGCGGGCGGGCGAGCACCGGATCGCTGGCCTATGGGAACCGGCCCAGTATATCGAGCGATGGTGCCGGCGCACCGGTTTTACGGCCGACGCAACGGCAATCCATTGGTGGAATGTGCTGGCCAACCTAAAGCAAGCGATCACGGTTCTCACCGGCGCACGCTCTTTCGTTGATGGCAGATTTGACCGGGTGCTGCATTCGCCAGTCGTGATCTATCGTTTGCTGCTTCAACTCATCGAATCTTGAAACATGCGCCCCTCCGTAACTGAGCAACTTGAGGGACTTGCCCGCATCCTGGCCGAGGTCATCGCGCCTGAGGTCGAGGCGCCTTATGCGGCGGAAATGCTTGGCGGGGTAATCGGTTCGCTCGACTCGCTGAAAACTGCTTGGGCGACGGTTCCCGCATTTCTTCTCTGGGATATCGCATCGACAGAGGCTGTCCTGGCCGCTGCGCTGCCTGTTCTTGCCGAGGATCTGTTCGCTGAAATCTCAGCGCTCGTAGCGGATGCTGCGGGCGATACGCTGGATTGGTCGGCGCTCGAGATTCGCCAGGTTCGTTTGCGCGAATTGCTGGCCAGGGCGGTTCCGGCAATTCTTGAGCATCGAGAGGATAGCAACGCCTACGCACTTATGGTCGAACTGTTTCGCGATCGGGCCGAACGGTTCCCGTTTTCCATGTCGGCGCGCCCGCCTGCAAAAAAGCCTGCACCGACGGAGAAATAGATGCTGACACCGCTGGATGATTCCCTTTGGCATCAGTTGCCGACCACCTTCGATCATGTCGGCACCAGTGACCCCAGGTTTTTCGACCGGCTATGGTTCGCAGCGTCGGACCCGCGGGGCGGATCGACTTTGCAATTTACCATGGGCGTCTATCAGAACATGAACGTCGTCGATGGCGGGGTCGTCGTTGTCGTCGATGGGAAGCAGCATAATTTGCGGGTTTCGCGGCAACTGCGGCCCACTTACGAGACGACTTGCGGTCCGCTCCGGATCGAAATCGCCGAACCGCTCAAACATGTTCGGCTTCATATCGCGCACGACGACTTTCAAGGAGAACTCGACTGGAGGGCGACACTGCCGCCGCAGGAGGAGCGACAGCATTACCGACGTTCCGCCGGTCGCGTCATCGAGGATTACAGCCGTTATGACCAGGTCGGAATCTGTTCGGGATGGCTGGAACTTGCGGGCACAAGACTTAAACTAGATGAATGGTGGGCTTGCCGCGACCATTCCTGGGGTGTGCGTGAGCGCGTCGGTATCGCCGAGCCTCGCACCGGCGAAACACCGCCCCCGACGGGCGGACTTTTCTCCTTTCTATTCTATTCGACAGATCTCTTCGGCGGCCATATACAGGTCGCCCGGGGAACCGACCGGACGCGCTATTTGTCTGCCGCGATCCTGGATCGGGCAACGGGCGCGACGCGCTGGATCGGCGACAGCGCCGAGATCGAGGCGGACTTCGTAGATGATACTCGTCCGCGCCGCATGAAGACGGCGGTTTTCGATGTTACGGCCACCAACGGTGAAAAGACACGTATTCAAGTTGAGGCTGCCGGGCCATCGCTTGCCATGCCGGGCTTGGGTTATGGCGGCTATCATGACGGTCTCGGGCTTGGGGTCTGGCGCGGGATCCAGCATCTAGAGGCCGAAATCTGGGATGTGTCGCACCATGCCGAAGTGCGCTACCCAGATGGAGTGGTGGGGCGTCCGGTCCACAGGATTCAGCCTGTGCGTGTTATACAACATACATCTGATGGGACGAGTAAGGGTTTCGGCAGCCTGACCTTCATAGCCGAGGGGCCCCTAGACGAATTGGCAATTCGTACATCAGCAGCGCGTTGACAGTCCGCAGATGGTGTACCGAAAATCCTCGCAGGTCTATTTATGGAACGCCAGTTCTTACCGGACACCCAGATCGAAGCTCTCGAAAGGCCTGAGTTCAATTCTGAGAGATAGAGCAAAAAATGCGCCATACTCCGAGTGTGGGGATCGAAGCGGCCGTACTCGCGTTTAGGCTGAATAATAATGAGAAAATGGAGGAAACTTACGATGGGTTTGCGCGCAATATTGCTCCCGGTAACGGGACATCATGCTGACGATGTCGCCCTGCGCATCGCCTTCGAAATAGCCCAAACTTTCGAATCCCACCTGACGGCACTGTGTTTGAGACCCGATCCAGTTGATATTGCCCGGTATGTCGCCGATTGGACCGCCCCTGTTATGACCGGGGAACTTGTCGCAGCCGTAGAAAATGAAGCCGCAGCAGCAGCACAGGATGCTGGCCGATCATTCGATGAATGGCGGGCTAGACATGGATTGCCGACCGGGCCGGCAATCGTCGGCGAACACGGCGTATCAGTGTCCTGGGAGGAGAGAACCGGGGCTTCCGGTGTAATTCTGCGCGATGCAGCCCGCTTTGCCGACCTTGTAGTAATGCGAGGACTTGGTCCAAACGGTCCGGTCGATGGCGATGCGATGCTTGAGGCGGTCCTATTCGATGCAGGACGACCGGTACTGCTGGCCCCGCAGGTGGCTCCTGCGAGCCTATTCGAGGGAGCCTTGATAGCTTGGGCAGGCGGAAGGGAGGAAATGCGCGCCATTTCAGTGGCACTGCCACTACTAAGTCGAATGAAGCGGGTCGATGTGCGTACGATCGGATCCGATGAAACGACGAAGACCGACGAGTTGGTCGCCTATCTGAATTGGCACGGTGTGGTTGCCAATGCCGCAAGAATGGTGCCGGGCGATCGTCCGAAATCTGAGGTGCTGTTGGCCGAGGCGCGTGCCCTGGGGGCTAGCCTGCTCGTGATGGGGGGCTATCATCACAGTCGCACGCGCGAGGCAGTCTTCGGCGGCACGACCCGAAAGATCATCGCCCAAGTTGAACTGCCGGTACTGCTGGCGCACTGATCGAGAGGTCAGACCGGGGGCAGCCAACCGTTCCCGTCGATCAGTATGTCGGTGGCCTTACTGATTTCCGGCATGCTGGCGCCCTGGGAGCGCATGTTTTCGCGCAGAGTAGTGATTTGTACGAGCCGCTCGGCCCATTCAGCCGGCAGCAAGTCGCTGAGCCAGGTGCAGAGCCTGCGCGCCGCCGTCGGACTTGACCCGCCGGTGGAAATGGAAATCGCAAGCTCGCCTCGCCGCAAAATGGCAGGAACGTGAAAGTCGCAAAGTGGCAACGCGTCCTCGACATTCACAAGGACACGGTGATCGCGTGCAAAGGCAGCCAACTCGGCCGACTGTATGAACGGCAGGCCCGCTACAAATAGCACCCTGCAGGCTGCAACCTCAGTCTCGCTCGGCAGGCGCGGGACTAAGCGCTCACCGCTCATTTGAGCGATACCAGGGTCTAGATCGGTCGAATAGACAGTCAAACCAGGGATGCGTTCGCTATCCAGCAGGGTTAGCCGCTTAACCAGCGCGGGGCCGCCGCCGGCAAGAGCCACAGGCAGAAGCGCCAGATCGAGCGCTAGGGGAACGGTCACCGTCAGTTGCGTCCATGGCGTTGGCGTGCAATCCACGGACGGCTGTCTTCAGCCGGCTGGTAGAAAAGGTCGAATTCGGAAAGCGCAGCCAGCCAATCTTCTGTAAGCGCCTTTTCGGGAAGCTCGAACGCATCGATCCCGCAGCGCTGCATGAATTGCAATTGGTCGCGCACAACGCTTCCGATAGCTCGAATTTCGCCTTTAAATGCTGCACGGCTACGCAAAATGCGAGCCTGAGAGTAGGCGCGCCCATCGCCGATATTGGGGTATGTAACAGTAATCAGGCCGAAACGACCGGCATCCGCACCGACATCGTCCGCAGCGATCGTGTTGGGCAGCCTCACTCCCAGTTCGCTCGGGCCTCGCGTTATTGAATCCCGTTCGCTTAGCCAACGCGCCCACGAAATCGTAACGGCGCCGGCTTGCGGCAGTGGATCGGTGTCTTCGATGTGCTGCCAATAGTCGGATGCGACCTGGCCGTTCTTAACGAGTACCATAGACGGCCTCCTTGAACGGCTCCATTCCGATCCGCCGAAATGTTGCCGGCAGATCCTCGCCATCGTCTCGCTGCGCCAGATACACGTCCAAAAGCTTGTCCACAGCGCCGTTCACCTCGTCGCTGGGGACGGCGCGACCGACGATGATGCCGACGGCCGACAACTCGTCGGCGCTTCCGCCGACAGTAATCTGGTAAAACTCCTCGCCGTTCTTATCAACTCCCAGAATGCCGATATGGCCGACATGATGGTGTCCACACGCATTGATGCAGCCCGAAATCTTAATTTTCATCGGGCCGATCTCTTCTTCGCGTGCGGCAAGATGCTCGCCCAGCCGCTCCGCGATCGGTATCGATCGAGCATTGGCCAGACTGCAGTAATCCAATCCCGGGCAAGCGATGATGTCGCTTGCCAGGCCAATATTGGCGGTGCCGAGGCCAGAGGAGGCCAGACTGGCGTAAAAAGCCACTAAGTCGCCGCGCCGAACATCCGGGAATACGACATTTTGCTCGTGCGTGACCCTGACCTCGCCAAACCCGTGTCGCTCTGACAGCTCGGCAAGAAGGTCGAGTTGATCCGCCGTTATGTCGCCGGGTGGCTTGCCCGGCGGCTTAAGGGAGACTGTCGCAATCGAATAGCCGGGCTGCTTGTGGTTCGCGACATTGTGCTTAAGCCAGCGCGAGAACTTCTTATCCGCGGCAATCGCCGTGTTGATAACCGCATCATCATCGCGTTCCGGCTTGCCATATGCCGGGGGGGCGAAATGCTTGTAGATCCCAGCAATCGTTTCTTTGGTGAGGTCGAGTGGCTCATGATCCATCTTCGACCATTCCGCTTCGACAGCGTCACGCATCTTATCGATGCCCAAAGCTTGAACGAGAATTTTTATGCGGGCCTTGTAGATATTATCTCGGCGTCCGTATTCGTTATAGACCCGCAGAGCTGCCTCTAAATATGACAGAAGATCTTGCTTAGGCAGGAAATCGCGCAGCACCTTTGCCATGATTGGCGTGCGTCCCAGACCACCGCCGACTAGAACCTGGAAGCCGACCTCTCCTGCCGCATTCCTCACCAAATAGAGGCCGATATCGTGGACATGGACGGCCGCGCGATCCTTGGCGGATGCTGAGACTGCGATTTTGAATTTACGCGGGAGCCAGGAAAATTCTGGGTGCAAAGTCGACCATTGCCGGATGATTTCGCAATAGGGTCTGGGATCCTCAATTTCGTCGTCAGCAACGCCGGCGAACGGATCGGATGTCGTGTTGCGAATACAATTGCCGCTGGTCTGGATGCTGTGCATCTCGACGCTCGCCAAATCCGCCATGATGTCCGGCGATTCTTCCAGTTTGATCCAGTTGAACTGAATATTTTGGCGCGTAGTGAAGTGGCCGTAGCCGCGGTCGTATTTGCGGGCGATATAAGCCAACATCCGCAACTGTGCCGGCGATAAGGTTCCGTACGGGATCGCAATCCGATACATATAGGCGTGCAATTGCAGGTAAAGCCCGTTGCGCAGTCGAAGCGGCCGGAACTCTTCTTCTGTCAATTGACCAATCAGACGCCGGCGCACTTGGTCGCGATATTGCGCGACCCGTTCCTCAAGAAAGCGCCTGTCGAATTCGTCGTAGCGATACACTCTCGTCTCCTAAACCGCTCGGCAACATGCCGTTCGATACTATGCCGTCGGACCGAATGCGCGAATCTGTTCCTTGATCCCGATAGGGCGAACGGCGCCCTCAGCAAGGCGGACTTCAATTACATAAACGCCTACGGCCTCTAGCGGCAACGGGCCGCGGATTGCTTCGGCCAGCAAGGTCTCGCCATTCTCTGCCGTGACTGAATCTCCGATATTGGGCGACCAACTGCCCCCGCCGGCGAAATAGATCGGAATTCCATCGCGGAGGCGATTAGCCGTAACAGCTTGATGAGAAGTTTCGTTGGTCACGACGTTCGGTTCGCTTTCATGTGAGGCGGCCATCTTAGACTGTCCAGCCGGGCGTGCGCCAGTTGCGGTCGGGTAGACTATGGTAGGTGTTTTTGCATGCCGAAACGCTCATGGCTGTCATGAAATATTCGCAAGTTGGCGGTTCTCGCCGGTTCGAATTATGCGCCACAAATCAATTTTCGAGCGTTTAGCGGCGCTTTTCCTACCTTTGGCAAATGCGCAGCCTAAAATAAGCAGGTAAACACTAATATATTGTAAATCATCTTATTCCACAGACTCCTTGAAGAGTTGCAATATCGCCCAATCATATGCCAATGTGCAATGCACAAAAATAACGATACTTGAGTGTTAAATACGATCAGGACCTGAGTTTACAAAATGTCAGTCCCGCCCACCGATGCGTCGCATCAATCCATTCCCGTAACGTCCGATATTATCGTCGACGGTGCCGGATTGCGGGCCAACGATCTCGTTGCGCGCTATGGCCATCTCGATGGCTCGGAATTGATGCGTGTTCTCCTCACACAGGAAATGCCGGGCCAGATTGCGCTCGTGTCGTCTTTCGGGGCGGAGTCCGCCGTTCTTTTGGCGATGGCTGCGGAAATCGACCCTGCGGTTCCGGTTGTGTTTCTCGACACAGGTAAATTGTTCGGCGAAACGATCACGTATCGCGACAAGTTGGCTCGCATACTGGGCCTTACCAATATCCAAACCTATCGGCCAGATCCGGCGACAGAGGCTGCGCAAGACACTCCCGGAACATTATGGCGCGACAATCCGGATGCTTGCTGCGCTTTGCGCAAGGTCGAACCGCTGGAGCGTGCTCTCAGGCCGTTTGCCGGCTGGATTACCGGTCGCAAGCGCTTTCAAAGCAGCAGTCGTGCCGCCCTTCCGGTCATTGAGGTGGAAGACGGTAAGCTCAAAATCAACCCCCTTGCCAATTGGGGCGCCAAGGAGATCGAGGCCGAGTTCAAGCGCCGCGAACTGCCGCGCCACCCTCTAGTCGCCGATGGCTTCCTATCCATCGGTTGCATGCCCTGCACCCAGAAGGTCGCGCCTGGCGCCGATGCGCGCTCGGGTCGGTGGGCCGGATTGGAGAAGACAGAGTGCGGTATTCACCTCTCACGCATCCCAGCCAAACGGCCGCCTCGCGCGCCGCGTCATCTAATCGAACTTGAGAATCGTAGCATCTACATTTTGCGCGAGGCCTTCGCGCGGCTGCCGAAACTTGCAATGCTGTGGTCGGTCGGTAAGGACAGCAATGTCCTGATCTGGCTGGCGCGCAAGGCGTTTTACGGTCGGATACCCTTCCCAGTCGTCGAACTGGACACGGGAATGGAGTTGCCGTCAGTTTATGAATTCCGCGATCACTATGCCGCCGAATGGGGACTGGATTTACGGGTCGAAGTCTGTCCGCCAATAGAAGATATCGATCCTAGCCTTCCACCCTTTGCCCGGGCCGCAGCGCGCAAGAGCGCCGGGCTGAAGTCGATAATTCATCGTGAAAAATTGAACGGAGTAATTGTCGGAATTCGCAGAGACGAGCAATCGACCCGCGCAAAGGAGAGGGTGTTCAGCCCACGGTCCGAACAGGGTGACTGGGACATCTCGCATCAACCGGCTGAATTTTGGGACCATTACAAGGCCAAAGTCGCCGATGATGCTCATGTCCGCGTCCATCCCCTTCTCGGCTGGACCGAACTCGATATCTGGCGATACACTAAATCCGAGAATATACCTGTTGTCCCGGCATATCTGGCGCAGGACGGTATGCGGTATCGTTCGCTGGGCGAACAGAATATCACTCAGCCGATGGAAAGCACTGCCGCTTCAATCGATGCCATTATCGCCGAACTCGAAGCCACCAGCGTGCCAGAACGCGCAGGCCGCACAATGGACCATGAGGCTGAGGACTCTTTCGAGAGGCTGCGTAGCGGCGGCTATATGTGATGGATGACGCGCTTGAACCGCTTCGCGTCGTAATTGTCGGCAATGTTGACCACGGTAAATCGACGCTAATTGGGCGGCTGCTCAACGAATCAGGCGCGCTTGCCGAGGAACGGGTCAAAGCCCTCGCCGAAATGAGCCGAAAGCGCGGTGTCGATTTCGAATGGGCGTTCGTTATCGATGCGCTCCAGATAGAGCGCGATCAGGGAACGACTATCGATACCAGCGAAGCTGTGTTTCGGACGGCGAGGCGCAACTTCGTGATCATCGACGCACCGGGACAGGACGAATTCCTGCGCAATATGGTGACAGGAGCGGCATCGGCCGATCTGGCCATCGTAGTCGTCGATGCGACCGAGGGAACACTGGAGCAATCGCGCCGGCACTTGTATCTGCTGACGCTTCTCGGCATCCGCCGCATAATTGTCGTTGTTAACAAGATGGATAAGGTCAGTTTTTCTGCCGACAGGTTCTCGGCGACTGCCAAGCAAGTACGAGACTATCTTGCTCAGATCGATGTCGCTGCAACCGCGATTATCCCGGTTAGCGCTCGCCACGGCGATATGATCGCGGCCCGGACACAGGGTCTGGATTGGTATCACGGGCCAACCTTGCTCGAAGCGCTTGACCGTATCGAACCTGACGCCGTCAGTTCGGATCTTTTGGCGCTGCGCTTTACCGTCCAGGACCTATACAAGTTCGATGAACGCCGAATTTTGGCAGGTCGCATTGAAAGCGGCGTGTTGAGGGTGGGCGATGCACTCTCGTTCGCGCCGGGAGGTTCGGTCGCCCGAGTTGCCTCAATCGAGGATTGGAACCAGCCGACCCGGCGACTGACAGCCTCGGCCGGCGATACAATCGGCATCACGCTGGATCAGCGCGCCTTTGTTGAGCGTGGACATGTTGCGGCGCCGGCATCCGAGCCGATTCGGCTCGCACGACGTTTGACGGTTCGTATGTTCTGGCTTGCGCCGGATCCGCTGAAGGTTGGGCGCAGTATCGTCCTGCGCATGGCGGCCGGCGAATATCGCGCGAAAGTATGGGCGATAGATGCCGTGATCGACTACGATACGCTGGAAAGGCGTATTGCGGACCGCGTTTTGACCAATCAGGTGGCTGAGATCGTTATCGAGGCTTCCGATCCCATACCGGTCGATCGTTACGCCGCCCTTCCGCGGACCGGCCGCGCAGTATTGACAGAGGATGGGGATGCTCTTGGTGGTGCGATCGTTATCGATTTCGTAGAAGCCGAAACCACAACCGAGCTTAAAGCGATCTATGCCGGAGTATCACGCGAAGAGCGAGAGCGCCGTTATCGCCATCGTGGTGCTGTGCTGTGGCTGACCGGCTTGCCGGGCTCTGGAAAGTCGACGCTTGCGGCGGCTTTGGAGCGTGCGCTCTTCGAGGGCGGAATGCATGCTGTAGTTGTCGATACCGATATGATCCGCCAGGGCCTTTCCCATGACTTGGGCTTCGCTCCCTCCGAGCGCACCGAGAATACGCGCCGAGTTGCCGAGACGGCGAAACTGCTGGCCGACGCCGGCAATATAGCCATAGCCGCGCTGGTGTCCCCACTGCAGTCTGACCGTGATCTCGCCCGTGCCATAGTGGGCGACAGCTTTGCAGAAATCTTCATTCGCGCTGACCTAGACCTGTGCGAGGCGCGCGATCCGAAGGGGTTATTCGCGCGGGCACGCCGCGGAGAGATCAGATTCTATGCTGGCGTCGATTCCGCTTATGAGTCACCGATGGCGCCAGACTTGGTGGTCGACACAGGTAAACTCGATATCGCAGAGGCAGTCGACCTTCTGGTCGGATTCGTCGACGCACGCTTCCACGATCCCCGTATCGACCAAAAGCTGGTCGAACCGGATTGGAGCGTATGATGCGCACACCGAAATATCGAAAAGGGCGCTGTTGCTGAAAGGCTTTACCCATTGCCTTTTGCCGCCATTCTTTCGAAAGAGATCTCTATGTTCCGCTACCTTCTTCGAGCTCATGCCGGGCATTTTTTGCTCCCCAACGTAATTGGCGCCGACCGGTGACAGCCGCGATCGCTCGTAAGCCATTCCGCCGCTGGAGCGTTCTTCCCGGCTTTGCTCCGGCGCTTGGATTCACGCTCACCTATTTGTCTCTGATTGTTATCATTCCTCTCATCGCTTTGTTCTTGAAGGCATCCCAGCTAGACATGGCGTCGATTTGGCGCATTCTGGACAACCCCCGTGTATTCGCCGCATTTCGTCTGACCTTCGTTGCTTCTGCAGTTGCTGCTGGCATCAATGCCGTCTTCGGTCTGGTGATTGCCTGGCTGTTGGTGCGCTACCGATTCTGGGGCCGGCGGATTGTCGACGCTTTGGTCGATCTTCCCTTTGCGCTACCCACAGCGGTCGCCGGTGTATCGCTTTCGGCGTTAATGGCTCGAAACGGCTGGGTCGGAGCGCTCTTCGCTCCTTTCGGAATCGACATCGCCTACGCGCCGCCAGGCATTGTCATCGCATTGATATTCGTTGGCTTGCCGTTCGTCGTGCGTACCGTCCAGCCGGTTCTGCAGGATTTCGAGCCTGAGTTGGAAGAGGCTGCCGCAACGCTGGGCGCCGACCGCTGGGTAACTTTCTTGCGGATTACGTTCCCTGCACTTGCGCCGGCAATGCTGACAGGCTTCGCACTCGCCTTTGCCCGGGCAATCGGGGAATATGGCTCAGTTATTTTCATTGCAGGCAACCGTCCGGGACTAACCGAAATTGTCCCTCTGCTGATCGTGATCAAGCTTGAGGAATTTGACTATCGCGGTGCTTCGGTGATCGCGGTTGCTTCACTAATCATCTCGTTCAGCTTGTTGATTCTGATCAACTTACTACAACGTCGGCTCGGTGAGCATCATGAGCGGGGATAGGCGCGACCGTCCGGCGCTGCGCGAACCTCGTTGGGCTCGCTGGGCCATATTTGTCGGTGGCATTGGCTTTTTGGTGGTTTTTGTCGTGCTGCCATTGGCGACGGTAGCGGTTGAGGCATTGCGCAAGGGCTTCGACGTCTACCGGCATTCGCTAAGCGATCCCGACACGGTTTCTGCCATTCACATGACGCTGGCAGTCGCCGCCATCGCTGTGCCGCTGAATTGCGTTTTCGGTGTCGCTGCGGCCTGGGCTTTTGGTAAATTCGATTTTCGCGGAAAGACCATTCTGGTCTCGTTGATCGATTTACCGTTTTCTGTGTCGCCGGTGATCGCCGGCATGGTCTTCCTGCTGATGTTTGGCCTCCAGGGTTGGTTCGGCTCGTGGCTGCGGGACCATCATATTAAGATCGTATTCGCTCTTCCGGGCCTGGTGCTGGCGACTATATTCGTGACACTCCCCTTTGTTGCCCGCGAGCTGATCCCTTTGATGCAGGAGCAGGGAACCGACGAAGAAGAGGCCGCGCGAATGTTAGGCGCCGGGGGTTTCCGGATATTCTGGAGCATTACACTGCCCAATATTAAGTGGGCGCTGCTCTATGGCGTACTGCTCTGCAATGCCCGCGCAATGGGTGAGTTCGGCGCGGTGTCGGTCGTTTCCGGCCATATCAGGGGACTAACCAACACCCTGCCGCTTCAAGTCGATATTCTTTACAATGAGTACAACATGGTCGGGGCCTTCGCGACCGCATCGCTTTTGGCGGGCTTGGCGCTGATCACTCTTGCCGCCAAATCCTTCCTGGAGTGGCGCTATGCCGACCAACTCGCCTTGACGCGGCGCTGAGGACAGAATGACGATCGAAGTACGGAATGTTTCGAAGTCGTTCGGCGCCTATCACGCGCTGAAAAATGTAAGCCTGACCGTCGAAGACGGCGAATTGATGGCGCTGCTCGGCCCTTCGGGTTCGGGGAAAACGACATTACTTAGAATTATTGCCGGGCTGGATCAGCCGGATTCCGGCGAAGTTCTGATTCATGGGCAAGATTTGTCTAAGCAGGCGGTGCGCGACCGTCGCGTCGGTTTTGTCTTTCAACATTATTCCCTCTTTAAGAACATGTCGGTGTTTGAGAATGTGGCTTTTGGACTGCGTGTCCGGCCGCGCCATCAGCGCCCAAGCGACGTCGAGATAAAGCGGCGGGTGGATGAATTGTTGGGGTTGGTCCAGCTTGATCCATTTGCCAGCCGGTATCCGGCACAACTGTCGGGCGGCCAACGGCAGCGCGTGGCATTGGCTCGGGCATTGGCGATTGAGCCTAAGGTTCTGTTGCTTGATGAACCCTTTGGCGCCCTCGACGCGCGAGTTCGCAAAGAGCTTCGACGCTGGATGCGCAAGCTGCATAAGGAAATCAACGTTACCAGCGTCTTTGTGACCCACGACCAGGAAGAGGCGCTGGAACTGGCAGACCGGATAGCGATCATGAATGCCGGCCAGATTGAGCAGGTGGCGACACCGTCGGAAGCATACGATCGGCCTGCGACGCAATTCGTCTCGGAATTCCTCGGCTTCGCCAACCGGCTCGCCTGCCAGGTGGAAAACGGCGTTGCGCGCGTCGGAGGGTTTGCCTTGCCGGTTGAACTTGAAAACTACGCTGGCGATGCGGTCGCCTATATTCGACCCCATGAGATCGGTCTGGCGCGTGCGAACGGCCACGATATTGCGAAGGCAACCATCGATTCAATTGTTGCCCTTGGCCCCAGCGCCCGGGTGGACCTCGCCTTCGGGGACGACCGGCTGGAGGCGCTTATTGATCGCGAACGCTTGGCTGAACTTGGGCTGTCGGTAGGCGATGATTGTGCCATCACCATTACGCGCGCCCATGTTTTTAAATCCGCCTGATCAGCCACTGTCGTCGATACTGCGATGACCGATCTTCCTGGTTACCGTGACGTCGTCCAAGCCGCCGAGCGATTGAGCGGGGTTGCCGTAAAGACTCCGCTGTTGCGTTCGGATGTGCTCGACGAACTGACCGGGGGCCGCATATTGCTGAAACCGGAGGTACTGCAGCGGACCGGTTCGTTCAAGATCAGGGGTGCCTATAACCGATTGAAGCAACTGTCGGATGCAGGACGTGCGGGCGGCGGGGTCGTGGCCTTTTCCTCTGGTAACCATGCCCAAGGTGTAGCCGCAGCGGCTCGCCTGCTGGGCATGAAGGCAGCGATCGTTATGCCCAGCGATGCGCCGGCGCAGAAAATCGAGAATACGCGGCGGCTGGGCGGTGAGGTCATACTCTATGACCGCTGGAACGAGGATCGCGAAGCGATTTCGGCCAAGGTTGCAGCCGAGCGGAGGGCAACATTGGTGCCGTCCTTCGATGATGCCGGCGTGATTGCAGGCCAGGGTACGGTCGGACTTGAGATGGTCGCGGATGCCGTGGCGATGGGATTGACGCTTGACGCGGTCTATGTACCGACTAGCGGGGGCGGTCTTGCTGCCGGAATCGGTCTGGCGATTACTCCCGCGACAGCACTCTATACAGTAGAGCCGGAATCCTTCGACGACCACGCTCGGTCGCTTGCTGCCGGGGCGCTGATGCACAACGATGCCGCTGCACGGTCGATCTGCGATGCACTACTGGCGCCCAGGCCGGGACAGATGACATTCGCGCTCAATCGGGCCCGGCTCTCCGGCGGCATAACGGCATCGGACGATGGCGTGCTGCGCGCAATGGCCGTCGGCTATGCGGTGCTGAAACTGGTGATCGAGCCGGGCGGTGCGGTAGCGCTCGCAGCGCTGCTTGAGGGCAGGATCAATGCTCGGGGCAAGACCATCGGTATTGTATTGTCGGGAGGCAATGTCGCGCCCGATCTCTTCGCCCGCTGTTTGGCTCTTGCTTCTTAGGCGGTTAGCCCGCCAGCGTGCGGCGCAGTAATTCGATATCCTCGGCGAAGCCATGATCACTGGCCATCAGCTCTTCGATCTTTTTCACCGCATGCATCACTGTTGTGTGATCGCGTCCGCCGAATTTCCGGCCGATCTCAGGCAGCGAGCGCTGGGTCAAATTCTTGGCCAGGAACATGGCGACTTGTCGTGGGCGGGCGACTGCGCGGGCCCGTCGCTCCGAATGCATATCGGCAACGCGCATATTGAAATGTTCGGCGACCTTGCGCTGAATTTCGTCGATGGTAACCCGACGGTCATTGGCGCGCAGCAAATCACGCAACAGTTCCTGCGTTGTCTCGATGGTGACGGGGCGACCGACCAGATCGGCGTGGGCGACGATGCGATTAAGTGCGCCCTCGAGTTCGCGGACATTTGAGGTGATCTTGTGGGCCAGGAACTCCATGACCTTCGGCGGGACTTTCAGGCGGGAGTTGTCGACCTTTGCCTGAAGAATGCCAAGGCGCAGTTCATAGGTCGTAGGATGAATGTCGGCAACGAGGCCCCAGCCCAAGCGGGACCTCAGTCTTTCCTCCATCCCTTCGAGGTCTGAAGGGCTCTTGTCGGCCGAGATCACGATCTGCCGGTTCTGGTCGACCAGCGCGTTGAAGGTGTGGAAGAATTCNNGTCGTCGATCATCAGCACATCGACTGAGCGGAACTGTTCCTTGAACGCCATTGTGTCTTTGAAACGGAGCGCACGGATAAAGCGGTACATGAACTGTTCGGCGGACAGATAAAGCACTTTGCGCTTGGCCCTGCGCTTGCTGATCTGCCACGCAATGGCGTGCATCAAATGGGTCTTGCCCAAGCCCACGCCGCCATAGAGGAATAAGGGGTTGAATGGTACGGTCTCGGATTCCGCAACGCGGCGCGCCGCAGCGTGGGCAAATTCGTTAGGCTTGCCGACCACAAAATTTTCGAATGTGCAGCGCGGGTCAAGGCCGCTGGTATCAATGTCATGCGACATGTCTAAGGGATCGGCAGGCTGAACGCGCACGACGGATTTACGTGGTGCGGTCGCTGTGCGTGCAGGGACTGAATCGGCGCCGACAGCCCATGGCTCGGAACTGGTGTCAGCGTTAGCGGCACTCGCACCGGCGCCGATGCCGGGAACGACCACCAGTTCAAGGCTTGTTACAGCGGGGTTTTCCGCGGCCCAAAGGGATTGGATGCGCTCAGCGTAATTCTTGATGATCCAATCGCGCATGAAGCGTGTCGGGACAGAAAGCGAAATTTCGCCATCATCGATCGCCATGACCGTCAGAGGTTGTAACCAGCTGCGGAATGCCGCTTCGCCAAATTCGGCTTGCAACAACTCCAGAACCCGTACCCATTCGCTTTCAAGAGTTTGCGGCATCGCCATTCTTTCCTTCCGCGACTTTACGGAGGCGGCGCCCTTTGGTTCGTCTGCATGCTCCGACATACCAGCCAATCGATTCTCCTTGCCTCTGGGCAACGCAACGTCAGGAAGAAAGCGCGGTGCTCGCCGATGATGACTGGCGCATAACGCGGTGCTGGATCCGGCTGGAACGAGGTGTCTGCGCGGACAAACAACTCTATCGGCCGGCTCTCACCACGGCAAGAAGATCGAAAAGGGAACGCGAGAAAAAATATAGCTAGTCAAGTAAAAGACAAATAAAAAAGCGCCCATGCGGGCGCTTTTAGCAATCCACGGTCCCTGTTTTATTTAATTTAGCCGGTAATCCTCTTGGGATTGATCGGCTATTTTCTTTAGCCCATGGCCTTAATGCGAGCCGTCAGACGCGAGAGCTTGCGCGAGACGGTATTGCGGTGAATCACGCCCTGTGTGGTTCCACGCTGTAATTCCGGCTGAGCCAGTTTGAATTCGGCTTGAGCCGTTTCCTTGTTGCCCGATCCGATCGCGGTTTCGACGCGCTTCAGGAACGTCCGAATACGGCCGACGCGGCTGGTATTGATCTCAGCGCGCCGCGCATTGCTGCGGATACGCTTTTTAGCGGATTTATGATGAGCCATCTATCTTCTCGATTGCCGTCGCAGCCGGTGTTACCCGATCGCGGAAGGGCGGGACAATAACGATTATTAAACGCTCGCGTCAAGCGGGGTTAGGCCGCTTGCGCGACTTATTTGCGGTTACCGGTTCCCAAGGCTCCTCTTATCGGTTTTTGAAGACTGGCGGCCGTTTCTCGGCAAAGGCGTTCATGCCTTCCTTGCGGTCATCCAGCGCAAAGGTCGCATGGAACACGCGGCGTTCGAATAACACCCCTTCGGCCAGAGTTGTTTCAAAGGCGCGGTTCACAGCCTCTTTGGCCATCAGAACGACCGGGCGTGAGAGGGCGGCGATTTTCGTCGCAACTGCAATCGCTTCATCCACCAGGTCCGCCGCAGGGATAACGCGACTGACCAGCCCCGCCCGTTCAGCCTCAGTTGCGTCCATCATGCGGCCGGTCAGGCACATTTCCATAGCCTTGGACTTACCGACGAAACGCGTCAGCCGCTGAGTTCCGCCGGCGCCGGGAATAGTGCCGATGGTGATTTCGGGTTGGCCAAATTTTGCCGTATCGGCGGCCAAGATGAAGTCGCACATCATTGCCAGCTCGCATCCCCCGCCCAGTGCGAAGCCTGCCACGGCAGCAATCAGCGGCTTGCGGCACGTTGCTGCCCGCTGCCAGTTCTCGGATATGAACCCGCCAAGATAGACGTCCATATAATCCAGCCCAGCCATTTCCTTTATGTCGGCGCCGGCGGCAAATGCGCGCTCGCTGCCGGTCAGTACGACGGCCCCGATCGCATCGTCCTTCTCGAAGAGTTCGAGCGCATGGGACAATTCCTTCATCAATGCGTCGCACAGCGCGTTCAACGCTTTGGGACGATTGAGGCGGATAAGGCCAACGGCCCCGTGGGTTTCAACGAGAATATTCTCGTAGTTCATGGCGTTATTCCCGGGAATTGAGGGGGTGGCGAAGGCTTAGCCTATCGTTGCTTGCGTGGGCAATAGAATGTCGATCTACCGGACTGTACGATCCGTTTGATTCCGCCTGTTCGGGCGATATCGCAGTCACAGCCCGGACAGGGCGCACTCTCTCGGTCATAGACGACGAAGCTATGCTGGAAATAGCCCAGTTCACCGTCGTGATGGACGAAATCGCGCAGGCTCGACCCGCCTGCGGCGATTGCCGCGTCCAGCACTTCTCGAATGGCCCTCACCAGCTTTTCGGCTTTAATTCCCTTAATTGTGCGTGCCAAGCGAAGCGGGCTTAGGCCAGCGTGAAACAATGATTCGCAAACATAGATATTGCCTAAGCCGGCTACGACTCTCTGGTCCAAAAGCGCAGCCTTGATAGGCGTGTTTTTGCTGGCCAGACGTTCCGCCAAAGTCTGAGCATCGAACGCGTTGCCCATCGGTTCGGGACCCAAGCTGGCAAACAGCGGATGCTCAGCGAGGCGTTCGCCCTCAATCAGTGCAACCAGCCCAAAGCGTCTGGGATCATTCAGGACATAAACCATTCCGTTTGCGGTCGTCAGGACCAAATGGTCGTGGCGCAGCAGCGGTAAGGAAGGGTCGTCGCGGATGATGAATCGACCGGACATGCCCAGGTGAACAACCAGGACATGCCCATCGTCCAGAGTAAGCATCAGATATTTGGCGCGCCGCCCGATGTGCACGACGCTGCGTCCTTCGAGCCGATTAGCCAGGTTCTCTGGAAAGGGAATGCGCAAGCCCGACCGGTTCTGGCTGACTTTCACTATCAACTGACCTTCGAGCGTGGCTCTAAGACCGCGCGCGACGGTTTCAACTTCGGGTAATTCCGGCATGATGATGTTATGACGTCTGAAAGGACGGAAGAAAAGGCAAGACCTTGCCGCAGTCGGTGTTATGATGCCGGCTTATAATTGGCAGCGAGAGAGTCTGATTTCATGAGTGAACCGATTATTGCCCAGAAGGCGCCCTATCCGGTTTCCGTCGAAGCAGGGAAATCCTATTTTTGGTGCGCTTGTGGCGCCAGCAAGACGCAGCCCTATTGTGATGGGGCGCACAAAGGCACGGGGCTGGCCCCCGTCAAATTTACGGCCGATGCAGACAAGACAGTCTATCTGTGCGGCTGCAAGGCGACCCAAAATGCGCCGTACTGTGATGGAGGCCATAGCCGGCTTTAACCTAAGCGGTGGGCTGCGCGCGCCACTGGGAGCAGGGCGGTCGTTTAGACACTGAATGCTGATCGACCTTTTTATCATATTGCTGTTGTTCATCGCGAATGGCGTGTTCGCCATGGCCGAAATGGCTATCATTGCGTCCAGGCAGGTGCGACTGGAGGCGCGCGCCGAATCGGGCAGCCGCGGCGCGAAGGTCGCGCTGAAGCTAGCGCGCGACCCCGGACGATTCCTATCGACGGTACAGACCGGCGTAACGCTGATCGGCATCCTGATGGGCGCGTTGTCGACCACAGCGGTATCGGCCCCGATTGCGCTCATCTTGATCCATATCCGCTGGATTTCGCCATCGCTCGATGCTGGCATCGCCTTTGCGCTGGGTGTCGTGATCACGACTTTCTTTTCACTGATAGTTGGCGAACTGGTGCCGAAGCAGATCGCTTTGCGGCGGGCGGAGGCCATCGCCGTTGTTGTCGCGCGCCCGCTGTCGATCGTGTCGAAGATTATCTTGCCGGCTGTCGCGTTGCTCGATCTCACAACCCGCCTGGTTCTCACTCTCATTGGCATGGACCGTGTCGAGAAGGAAAAGGTCAGCGAGGAAGAGGTCCGAACGCTAATAGCCGAAGGCACGGAGCATGGTGTGTTCCATCCCTCCGAGGGCGCTATGGTGGGGCGAGTTCTGCGCTTCGCCGATCGGCCGGTCCGATCGATAATGACGCCGCGCGCGGATATGGTTTGGATACAACCGGATGCGGGCCGAGATGAGATAGCCAAAGTTGTCGCAGAGAGCCGTCATACCCGGATTTTAGTCGGCACAGACGGGGACAACATCGTCGGCGTTGTGCATATACGCGATCTTCTTGCCCGAACGCTTGCGGGGCAGCCCTTGGCGCTGACCGAAGCGGTCGCGGGAGTGCCGGCAATCTACGACGCAATCCCTGTACTCCAGACATTGGAAATACTGCGCCAATCGGGCTCCCGGATAGCGTTGGTCGTGGACGAGTACGGTGGGATCGAAGGCATCGTGACCCTTACCGATGTTCTTGAAGCCATCGTTGGTGATCTGCCCGAGGCGGGCCGAAGCGAAAAGCCTGGTATTGTCGAAAGTCCGGATGGCGGGTTGATTGTGGATGGCTTGGTCGCAATCGAGGACATAAAAATACGTCTTGGACTCCAGGCTCTGCCCGGGGAGGACGAGGTTACGACTATCGGAGGCTTTATTCTGACGGCTCTCGGGCGCTTACCCCAGGTCGGTGATGCCGTTTCATACGCGGACTACGAGTTCAAAGTGTTGAGCATGACGGGCCGTCGCGTCGACAAGCTCAAGGTCAAAGGCGGGCCGGCTCCGCTCGCGGAAGACGAAGGCGGCTAGGGGGGCCCTGCCAGATTCCAGTCGGGCGTTACTGCGTCGTCGCAGTTTGATCCTGGGGTTGGGCGGTTTGCCCGCGCACTTTAGCCAGCCACTGCTGGACGGTCGCGCGAGCCTGTTGCAATGCGCTCTGAGCTTTTTGCACAGTCGCCTGCGTGCTTGCTACTACAGCTGCTACCGGTTGGGTAACTGGGGCCATAGACTGCTTAACCATTTGCTGCAGCTGAGATGAGAACATCTGTTTTATGGCGTCGGGACCCATCTTTTTCAGTGCTATGCGCTGTTCGTCGCTGAGTGAATCCCACTTGGCTTGGATTTGGCTCTGGATATTGCTCGGAAGCGTGCCAAAGGTCGACCGAGCGTCGCTTTCCGACATGCTGCTCAGGCCGTTGATGCCCTTCTGCTGCAGCGTATTCATGAGTGCTGCCTTCGTTTCAGGCGAAAGATTCTGATATTGCTGGCTCAATTGGTCGCTCGAAAGGGGGGCGCCGTCAATTGGGGGCTGATCTGGGGGAGTCGAACCAGCTTGTGAACCCGATGGCGGGCTTTGTATGGCTGTCGGCCCGGTTGTCGACGGGGCGGGCGTAGTTGTTGTTGAACTTTTATTCGAGGCTGCGGGACTCTGCGTAGACGTCGGTGATGTCGTCGTGCTGGCGCTAGAATCCGCGAAGCACTGCAGGGATGTAAGGGGGGCGGCGCCTAAGGCCGCGCCAAACGCTATATTTCGAAGACTCGGTGTCATTTGCTCAACCGTGCGGGTGTAAGGCCCAAGTGCGTCGCCGGACATATTCGTAGAATTTGCGGCATTTTACCAGAAAATCTATCGAAGCGACTAACTGTCGTTGCGATGCGCCGGTTTGGCTAGTGGCGAAGCGTAGCTTTTGCGATAGCCTCTCAGCATGATGGAGAAACCCACCCGACACTCGGCGCTCAGGGTCGAAGCGCTGACAAAAAGCTTCGGCCCGCTCGAAGTCCTGGGCGGGGTGTCAGTCACAGCCTATGACCACGACGTGATTGCCATATTGGGGAGCAGCGGCTCGGGGAAGAGCACACTGCTGCGGTGCATCAATCTGTTGGAAACGCCCGACAGCGGACAAATTTGGATAGAAGGCGAGCTAATCCGCATGCGCAATCGGGCCGGACGGCCCGAGCCCGCCGACCCCCGGCAGGTAGAGCGCATTCGTCGGAAGGTTGCGATGGTGTTTCAACAATTTAATCTTTGGGCACATTTGGACGTGCTCCAGAATGTGACATTGGCACCATTGCATGTGTTGCGGCTCGACCGGCAGCACGCCATCGAGCGTGCTGAAGTAATGCTTGAGAAAGTCGGCCTAGCGGACAAGCGCCATGCTTATCCCTCCCAACTATCGGGCGGCCAGCAACAGCGCGTGGCCATTGCACGCGCATTGGCGATGGAGCCCGACTTGATGCTGTTTGACGAACCGACGTCTGCGCTGGATCCTGAACTCGTCGGCGAAGTGCTGAAGGTTATCCGCGATCTTGCCGCAGAGGGTCGCACCATGGTGCTCGTCACCCACGAGATGGCGTTCGCGCGTGACGTCGCGAACCGCATTCTTTTCCTGCACCAAGGAAAGGTTGAAGAGGAGGGGGCGCCAATAGATATTTTTAGCCGCCCGCAGTCGCCCAGGTTGCGGCAGTTCCTCTCAAGTACGTCAGGCTGACGCACAGACGACGAAAACCAAGGATCGTACATTCAATGCGCATTACCGTGCTGTTAGGAGTGTTGGCTGCAAATCTGGCTGGTTTGCTTGGCGTTTCTTTGGCTATTGCTGAGCCCGAGACATTGCGCATCGGAACCGAAGGAGCATATCCACCCTTCGAATTTCGCGATGAATCGGGTGTTCTCAAAGGTTTCGACGTCGATATCGGCGATGCGTTATGCGCTGAAATGAAAGTAAAATGTGTCTGGCAACCTCAGGATTTTGATGGATTGATACCGGCGCTTAAGTCCGGAAAAATCGATCTTATAATATCATCGCTGTCGGTGACGCCGGATCGATCTAAGGTTGTCGATTTCACAAAGCCCTACTATCTCTCGCCTAGCCAATTCGTCGCGCTCAAATCCTCAGGCATCACCGAAGACCCGGCAACGCTAAAGAACAAGCTGGTCGGCGTCCAAAGCGGAACGATCCATCAGTCCTATGTCGAGCAAAAGCTGCCCGATGTTACGAACAAGGTGTACAACACGATTCAGGAAGCTGAGCTTGACCTTGAGGCAGGCAGGATCGATGCAATGCTCGCCGACAAGCTGGTTACCTATGATTGGCTCGCGAAGGCCGGCACGGCAAAAGGTTTCGAATATGCTGGCAAGGTGCTCGTCGACCCGCTTGTAACGGGACAGATTGCGATCGGGGTGCGGAAGGGCGATATCGCCCTGAGACAACGGTTGGATACGGCCATCGATCAACTGCTCAGCGATCCTGCTTATGACCGCATCGCAGGCGCGTACTTTCCGTTTTCTATCCGCCCTTGATCGGCCTCGACTCAACCGATGACTGAGCTAGTCGGCTTCGCACCGCAGCTTCTTGCTGGCGCGGCAATGACGATTGAGCTTGCCCTCGGTGCACTCCTCTTGGGCTTGGCGCTTGGTCTTTTGGGGGCCGCTGCCAAATTGTCTGGTCATTCCTGGGTTCGTTTGCCGGTCACGCTGTTCCTCAATTTGCTGCGCGGTGTACCGGAATTCTTGATTTTGTTAATCGTCTATTTTGGCGCTTCCCAGCTTGTCGGCGATGAATGGTCGCCAGGGCCGTTCGGTGCTGGTGTTTTTGCGCTTGGAATTGTCTTCGGGGCCTACTCGTCGGAGACATTTCGCGGAGGATTTTTAGCTGTACCTGCCGGACAGCTTGAGGCTGCCCGCGCGTTCGGCATGACCCAGCGACAAGTATTCATACTAATTCGTCTGCCCCAAGCCTGGCGCTTCGCCCTGCCCGGCATTGGGAATTTATGGCAAGGGCTGATCAAAGACACGTCTTTGGTCTCCGTGGTCGGTTTGGAAGAGATTGTCCGCAAGGCGAATATAGCGGCCGAGGTCACAAAGCATCCGTTTCCGTTCTACCTGGCGGCTATGGGTATCTATTTGGCAATCGTTAGCGTGTCGAACCCGACATTCGCTTGGCTTGAGCGGCGCGCTAACCAGGGCGTGCGCCAATGAGTTTCCTGTCCGAATTGGGCACCGTGGCTGCCGACAACTACCAAGCCTTCCTTCGTGGCTTCGCCTTGACCCTGGAGTTGTTGATATTCTCTGCCCTGTTTGCGTTGATTCTCGCGGTTCCACTGGCGCTAATGCGAGTCTCCGATTGGGCAATGCCCCGCCGCCTTTCCTATGCCTATACGTACCTGTTTCGCGGCACGCCGCTGCTGACCCAGCTTTTCCTTATCTATTACGGGTTGGCTCAGTTCGACATTGTGAGGCATTCGTCACTTTGGCCGATCCTGCGCGATCCTTGGCCCTGTGCAGTGATTGCGCTGTCGCTCAATATGGCCGCCTACATGGCGGAACTTCTGCGTGGCGGCATCCAGGGCGTGCCGATAGGGGAGCGCGAGGCTGGTTTGTCGCTGGGATTCACCCGGTTTCAGCTTTACCGCCGCATCGTTCTGCCACGCGCTTTTCGGATCGCTTTGCCTGCTCTGGGCAATGAAGTGATCATCCAGATGAAATCGACTGCGCTTGTCAGCACAATAACTCTGCTGGATCTAACCGGCGTTGCCCGCCGGATCGTCACGCGCACCTATTCGACGGATGCTCTGTTAGTTGCCGGAGTCATCTACGTCATTCTGACCTATCTGATCGGCCTTGGCTTCGGATTGGTCGAACGAAGACTAAACCGCCATATTGCCGGCTAAGGTCTATTCCTCCGACACGACTTTGCTATCGACCGGTTTAACCCGCCACGTGAAGACTGATGTCATTGCATAGTTCCAGACCGTGCCGAGAACGACGCCGATAATTCCCGCCAGCCACCATGACTGGTTTTCGGCAAACAGGTAGGAAGCTACGCCGATATTGCTTAACGCCCCGATGCTGCAAATTACGGCGAAACTGAAGAAGCCATAGACAAATCGTATGCCTTTAAGCCTCTGATCACGGTAGGTAATTTGGTTGTTGAGCCAATAATTGAAGATCATCGCGATTCCGGTCGCGATGCTTTGCGCTTCCGCGAAGGGGAGCGCTCGAGACTTATAGGTGAACCACAGAACTATAAAGTGGACAGCAAGGCCGAACGTACCGACGCCCAGATACATCAGGAAGCGGACCGGGACATAGCTTCCCAGCATTTTGTCCAGGAGCAGCATGGCGTATTCCCATGCCACCATCGTGTCGAGCTTGCTTTCTCCCTTGATCCGCGAGCCGAAAGTGAATGGCAGTTCGACGACCTTCAATGGCTGTGGTGCCGAAGCGAAGATATCGAGCAGGATCTTGAAACCTTTAGCCGAGAGACGCCGCACAACTCTCTCGAACACATCCCGCCGTAGCATAAAGAATCCGCTCATCGGATCGCTCAGATCCTGCTTGACGACCAACCGCGCCAGCCGCGCGCCCATTTTGCTGATTTTTATGCGGTTCGCTGCAAATTCGCCGACGTCGCCCCCGGGCACGAATCGGCTCCCGACCGCAATTTCGTTGCCATCTTTGCGCAATGCCTCCAGCATGCGCGGGAGCAACCGTTCGTCATGCTGAAGATCCCCGTCCATTACGGCGATAAACGGGGCGGAGCTTGCCAAGGCGCCTTCGACACAAGCGGACGAAAGTCCGCGCCGGCCGATACGCTGCAGTACTCGAACGCTCCCGGATAACGATCCGGGTGCTGATTGCGCCAGCTTGCGGACGACACCCGCCGTCCCATCGCGCGAGTCATCATCGACGAAAATTACTTCCCACCGAATTCCAGCGAGTACATCCGACAGCTTTCCAATCAGCAGCGGAACGTTTTCTGCCTCGTTATATGTCGGAACGATTACGCTAAGCTCGACTGCCTGCGGCCCGGGACCAGACACCGTATTTGGGGTGCCCGCAAGATTTGCCGTTTGGCTGTCCATCACGATTTCACCTCAACGATCTTCGCTCAAACGAGTCTATAGCCTGTTCGCGGAGATGCGAAAATGTTTGCCGGTTGAAAGCTTTGTTGGTTGCTCATTTTCCGATAGTCTTGGCCGATGCGTCAGGTCGTCGATTTCGGTTCCTTTTTTGTGCTCGATCACCCGCTGATCCAGCATAAGCTTACTTTGATGCGGGACGTTCGTCAGACGACATCAGGATTTCGCGCTTTGCTACGCGAAATTGCGATGCTTATGGGGTACGAGGTGACCCGGGACCTACCACTGGCCATGGAACCCATCGAAACGCCGCTCGCAACCTTTGATGCTCCGAAGCTGACTGGAAAAAAGCCGGTGATCGTGCCGATTTTGAGGGCAGGCCTTACGATGGCCGACGGTTTAATCGACCTGCTACCCTCAGCTAGAGTTGGGCATATCGGGCTCTACCGTGACCACGAAACCCTTCAGCCGGTTGAGTATGTTGTAAAGCTCCCCGGAGCGGCCTCGGAGCGCGACTTTATCCTGGTCGATCCGATGCTCGCCACCGGGGGCTCGGCAGTGCATGCAGTTGATCTCGTTCTTCGCCACGGCGCCGATCCTCGGCGCATACGCTTCATGGCGCTGGTTGCTGCACCTGAGGGCGTACGCGCGTTCCGCCGCCGTCACCCGGCGATACCGGTCTACGTCGCGGCGCTCGACAGCCATCTGAACGAGCAGGGTTACATTGTGCCGGGATTGGGCGATGCCGGGGACCGGCTTTTCGGCACAGGCTAGGCACTAGCGTCCGGGACTGGTGCAACCTTTCCACAGGCTCTACATTGACCTCTCGGTCTGACCCACTCAATCGGCGAGGCGGAACGGATGAATGAACTGGAAATGAAATGCGTAACCGCTGGGCTGAAGATGACGGAGCAGCGCCGCGTCATACTGCAGGTCTTGGCTGATGCTGCTGACCACCCGTCGGTCGATACCGTCTATTCCCGCGCGCGGGCAGTCGATCCATCGGTCTCGATAGCGACGGTCTATCGCACACTCAGCCTACTCGATCAGCTGAACCTTGTGCAAAAGCATGATTTCAAAGCAAGCTTTTCGCGCTTTGAGACCAATTTGCGCCATCATCACCATTTGATTGATATCGAAAGTGGTACGGTCATCGAGTTTCAAAATGACCGGTTGGAATCACTGAAGCGCGAGATCGCGCTGGAGCTCGGTTTCGAACTGGTTGATCACACGCTTGAGCTTTATGGACGCAAACGGAAAATCTGATTCGCGCGATTGTGGTCCCCTTGGTGGACCCGGTTGCATGTGCCGCGCGGCGGTCACACGCGCGTTCGACGGTATGACGCTGTCAGGTGCTCCTTATGATTCGGCACTCTCGGTTGCTTGTCGGGTTTTTCAGCATCATCACCCGGAACACAATATCGGCGTGCAGGAGTTGATTGAGCAGTGGATCTCGCCTGAGAGCGTTCACTAGCCGGCGTCGCCAGTGAGGCGAATGCCTCCAAATTTGCGACAATCGATTGACCGACCGATCTAGTTTCGTTACCGCCATCGTCTAATGGAATTTCGCCGGCGCGGCAGCTCCGGCTGTCGGCGGTCCCATGTGAATGATCGGCCTGGTGTCCCTCGGCCTTGCCAACGTCATCGATGTGGAACCGTTAAGGAGGTTTTTTGGACGATCTTTGGTGGCTGGCGCGTGGCTTCGCGATCGGTCTTGCAGTTGCAATTCCTGTTGGACCCATCGCTCTTCTCTGCATGCGGCGAACGCTTGAGCGCAATTTTCTGGTCGGATTCTCGACGGGTCTAGGCGCCGCGGTTGCCGACCTCTTTTATGCGTCGATCGCAGCATTCGGCATTTCGGCAGTCGAAACCGTGCTGCTCGAATATCGGACGGCACTTAGCTTCACCGGGGGTATCTTTCTGCTGGTACTCGCTGCTCGGACGGCCACGGGCAAGGGGGCCATCGAGCGCGAAGTCAATCCAGGGACCAGCGGTGCTGCGAGTGCCTTCGTCAGCGGTTTTGCGCTGACGGCGACTAACCCTCTAACCGTTCTCGGCTTTGTAGCCATTTTCGCGGGTTTCGGTGTGGGACAGGGTCTGACCGATACAAGTCGGGCCGTTTCGCTGGTAATCGGCGTCACCAGCGGCTCTGTATTATGGTGGCTCGTGCTGAACACCCTGGTCGCCAAAATTCGCCATTTATTTGCGCCACGCACACTACAGCGGCTCAATATCGCAGCTGGGGTGCTGATCGCGGCATTCGCATTTTATGAACTGACCATCGCGATTATGATGGCAGCTCCCTGGCTGTTTTAGCCGACGCTGCAAGATGCGCTATTTCTTCGGCGAGCCTTTGCCGATACCGCCAATTTCTTTCTCCAATTCATCTAGCCTTCGTCGCAAATCATCGATTTCACGACCTGGCCGCGGGGCCGCCGCAGCCTCCGGTTCGGCATCGGCGGGCTGCTGCCCGGAAAATGGCGCAAACATTTTCATCGCCTGTTCCATCATTGCCAGATTCTGCTTGCCCATATTGCTGAAGGCGTCGAAGGGAAAAATGCCGCCAACGGTCTTCGAGAAATACTCTCGCATCTGTTCCTGGTTGCGACTGAAAGACTGCATGCTGTGATCGAGATAACTTGGCAGGGCCCACTGCATATTGCCCCCATAAAAGCCGATCAGTTTGCGCATGAAGCTGATCGGGAGCAGGTTTTGCCCCTTGCCTTCTTCCTCCACGATGATTTGTGTTAGAACCTGACGCGTGATGTCCTCGCCGGTTTTGGCGTCGTACACCACAAAATCGACCCCGTCCTTGACCATCTGACAAAGGTGCTCAAGGGTGACATAGCTGCTGGTCGCCGTATTGTATAAGCGACGGTTAGCGTATTTCTTGATGGTGACGGGAGGGGGACTGGGCGCCGGAGGCGTGGACGCGGTTTCTGCCATCGATAGGACTCCTCACAAGATCGGCCGAAATAGAATGGTCCTGGTAACACTCGAAAGAAGCCAAGTATGCGGTGCAGGAGAACAAATGCAAGGCGCGTCATGTCGCGACGCAAAAAGGGGCTTTGCCGGCAATGAGCGAAACTGTGGAGGACGTCGACGCACTGAACGATCTGGCTCGCAAATATCTCGACTTATGGCTAGAACATTGGTCTTCCTGCTTGGCAGCACCGGAAACGTCGACAGTGATGGCGGGCTTCCTATCACAAGCCGGCGGCGCTATGGGATCGAAATTTGCCGGATTTGACCCCATCGCAAGTTGGCCCGGTGCGCGGAATGAGCCCGCGGCCTTTCGCACTGCACCTAATGCTGGCGACGGCCGCGCTGATGAGTTCGAGAAGCGGATTGCCGCATTGGAGCGCCGCCTGGCCGAACTCGAACCAAACCCTGCTTCCGGCGCGAAATCTGCTGCACCCAAATCTGCCCGAAAGCCTCGTCGCAGACCTGACGCGGTATGACGCGGCTTCGGTCGTTCGCGCACTGGATCGCGCCGTCGTCGCTGCCGCGGGAGAACTCGCGGATGGGGTGGCTGCCTATCGTCACCACTCCTATCGTCGCGCAGACGATGACTTCAAGGCGATCTGGCGATCCGGTTCAACGGCCTTGCTTAATCACGCCGACGCCGGAGCCGGGTCGGACAGCGATATTCCTGCCCTGTTCGTTCCCTCGTTAGTCAATCGTGGCTGGGTGTTGGACCTGGTGCCGGGTCAAGGCATGCTCTCTTGGCTGGCTAAGCAGGGAGTCCGGCCCTTTCGGATCGAGTGGGGTCCACCCGGCAATGCCGAGCGGTCGTTTGCAATCGCCGATTATGTGCGGCTGCGGCTAGAGCCCGCGTTGGACGAAGTGCTTCGGGTGACAGGGAAGCCGCCGGTTTTGGTCGGATATTGTATGGGCGGTCTGGTGGCGTTGGCCGGGGCCCTTCGCCGGCCGGACGCCATCCGCGGGCTGGTGCTGCTCGCAACGCCCTGGGACTTTCACGCCGATGGCCCAGCACGAGCCCAGGGGATTGGCGCCTTTTATCGCGCGACCCGACCATTTCTCGGTCCATTGGGAGCATTCCCCATCGATCTGATCCAGGCACTGTTCGCAATGCATGACCCCATCGTCGCATTGAGGAAATTCAGGCGTTTCGCATCACTCGATCCGGATTCGGCCGAAGCGCGGAACTTCGTCGCTCTTGAAGATTGGCTGAATGACGGCGTCGCACTGACACTGCCCGTGGCGGACGAAGCTTTTTTGGGTTGGTATGAGGCTAATGACACCTGTCGGCTGGCCTGGGCGGTTGACGGAACATTGATCGATCCAGCGGCGCTGTCGCGACCGGCGCTCGTGGTCGTGCCGGGTGGGGATAAACTGGTGTCGCCATCTTCTGCCGCTGCGATCATACCCGCACTTCGGGACGGCGCGCGTCTCGATTTGCCGCTCGGCCATATCGGGATGGTGGTCGGGCGCAAGGCGGAGAAGGCCCTTTGGGATCCACTGGCCGAGTGGATTCGCAGCGCGGCATAGTAACTTTGCTGCAGTGCGGCTTGCCAGTTTCTTCAGGCGAACTTAAGTAGGGTCACCATTCCAACTGCTGGAGACCCACAATGAGCGACATCGTCATCGCATCCGCCGTTCGTACGCCGATCGGCTCGTTCAATGGCGTGTTCGCCGGTTTGGCGGCCCATCAATTGGGACGCACCGCGATTGAGGCGGCGCTTGCTCATGCTGGGGTCAGCGCGGCGGATGTCTCGGAGGTCATTCTGGGCGAAATCCTGACGGCCGGTGAAGGCCAGAATCCGGCGCGACAAGCATCCATGGCGGCCGGTATTCCCAAAGAAGTTACGGCCATGACGATCAACCAGGTGTGTGGTTCAGGCCTGCGTGCAGTGGCGCTGGGTTTTCAGGCCATCCGCTCGGGCGATAGCCGCATTGTTGTCGCCGGCGGGCAGGAATGTATGAGCCGCGCGCCGCACGCCGCATATCTGCGGGCCGGTGTGCGCATGGGGCCTGCCGAGTTTGTGGACACGATGATCCGCGATGGGCTGTGGGATATCTTCAACGGCTATCATATGGGCGTCACCGCCGAGAATGTTGCCGCACAATATCAGGTGACGCGCGCCGACCAGGACGCGTTCGCGGTCGCAAGCCAGAATAAGGCAGAGGCGGCAATTAAGGCCGGAAGGTTCAAGGATGAGATCGTGCCGGTCACGGTTCCAGGCGGAAAGTCTGGCGACAAGATCATAGACACAGACGAATATCCGCGTTTCGGCGCGACGATCGAGGCGATGGAAAAGCTTCGGCCGGCCTTCACCAAGGAGGGAACTGTCACGGCCGCGAATGCCTCGGGCATCAATGACGGTGCGGCAGCGCTGGTTCTGATGACTGCAGATGAGGCTGAGCGTCGCGGCATTCGTCCGCTTGCGCGGATCGCATCTTGGGCGACCGTCGGCGTCGATCCTTCCATCATGGGCATCGGCCCGATACCGGCTTCTCAGGCAGCCCTGGCCAAGGCCGGCTGGACAGTGGCGGATCTCGACCTTATCGAAGCGAACGAGGCATTTGCCGCTCAGTCATGCGCTGTCGCCAAGACACTTGGCTTGCCGGCGGAGAAGGTGAATGTGAATGGTGGCGCCATTGCGCTCGGCCATCCGATTGGCGCCTCTGGCGCGCGCGTCCTGGTGACTTTGCTGCACGAAATGGGAAAGCGAGACGTCAAGAAAGGGCTTGCCACGCTGTGTATTGGCGGGGGCATGGGCATCGCGATGTGCGTAGAGCGATAAATTGTCCAGGAATTTGCGCGTTTTTGACGAGCATGCCGCCTTTTCGGGACTGGTGAAGACCCATCTTATTTTTTGGGCTTTTGCGCCATGCATTGCTTGGAGAATCCCTCGCGGCACAATCACCGATCTCCTCTGCAGACCGGATGGGGAGTAGGTGCCGTGGTTCTGGGGATTGAGCGCCAGCAATTCGATCCAATAACCGCCAGACGGACAAACCCTAACGAGTGTCATCCAGATTCGGCTCTTGAGGGGCGTAACGGCCCAACGAATAAGTTAAGTCAGGAAGAAATGGCCCACGCCAACGTCAATACTGCGACTGTGTTTGGCGCCAAGCCCACGATTGCCGCATTCCAAAAAGAACGAAGACAAAGAAGTGTTGCCGATGCAGCCTTACTCAGTAGGGCGATCCCTGTTCCGGCGACTGGGATCAAGCATAACGCAGAGGATTATCTCAGGAGACAGCATATCGCTCTTGACTTGCCGACGCCGCCACGGGATTAATCGCGCTCAAATCAAGGCTACCCGCGCAAAAATTGCGGGAGAATGGAACAGGGCGTAGGCCTTTGGTGATCAGTTTCGACTCTTTACCATTGCCATCACGCTTCCCGGATCAAGTCAGCAAGTCAACGTGACCGGCCTGTGCGGGCCGATCTCGTGCGATCGTCGCCGTGGATTGTGGTTCACGGATATATTTGACAAAATTTCCACTACCCGTGGTAATTTTGGACCGCTGAAGGGGCGCTATTCGTAGCGATCTAACGGCGGGGAATTCGGAATGTCGGGGCTGGACAAGCGCCTTGCAATAGCATAGGCAGCTTTTTCCATATTTGGACCAGCTTTTATGAAGATTTGTTACGAACCAACAGCGAAAGTGGAACCATGCAGCGCACTTCCCATTTGACCTCAGCGGCCCTTCGTCGCTTGGTCCTAACCCTGGCGCTTATTGCGCCGGTCGCCGTAGTAGGCTCGGCCTGGGCTCAGCAGGCGGCTCCGGCTGCCGCTCCCGCCGCGCCGACAGCGGCTGCTCCGGCAGCGGCTCCAGCTCCTGCCGCCGCTCCGGCAGCGACGCCGGACGCATCCGCTCCCGCCGCCGCTACTCCTGCCGCCGCGCCGACCGCCGCCGCCCCGGCAGCACCTGCTGCCGATGAGCCAAAGCAGCTTCAAAAAGACATGAGCGTTACGGGCATGGTAAAGGGCGCCACCGGCCCTGTGCAGGTCGTTATGATCCTTCTCGCCATCGCTTCGGTTTGGAGCTGGGCGATCATGCTGGACAAGGCATTCACCTTCGCCGGCCTTAATCGTCGTGCCGATAGCTTCCTCGGCGTCTTCCGCGCTTCGTCATCGCTTGACGATGTCTACCAGAAGGTCGCGAAGGAAAAGAATAACCCGCTGGTCAATATCTTTCTGGCCGGCATGAACGAGCTTCGCGTGTCCCTTGAGCCGGGCTCGGTCCCCTCAGACCACCTGCGCGAGCATGTCGAAGAGCGTGTCACCACCTCCATGGAAATGGTCGAGGCCCGCGAGAGCGAGCGTCTCGGCGCGGGCATGGGCGTTTTGGCCACGGTCGGTTCGACCTCTCCGTTCATCGGTTTGTTCGGTACCGTCTACGGCATCATGGACAGCTTCCTCGGCATCGCCAATTCCGGTACGACCAACCTTGCTGTTGTCGCTCCTGGTATCGCTGAGGCACTGCTGACGACTGCTATCGGGCTTGCCGCTGCCATCCCTGCCGTCATCATGTACAACTACTTTGCGCGCAAAGTTGGTGCATATAACGGTCGGATGAACAACTTCGTCGGAGAGTTCTCGACGGTTCTGTCTCGGCACCTCGATCGTAAGGCTTGATCGATGGCCGTATCGCTCGGTAAGGGCGTGTCGGGAAACAAGGCGCCGTCCCAAAATTCCGACATCAACGTCACCCCGTTCATCGACATCATGCTGGTGTTGCTGATCATCTTCATGGTGGCTCTGCCGCCTCCGACGGTGAACAACAACATCAACATGCCGCCGCAGAACCTGAATCCGCCACCGCCGGACCCGAATAACAAGCCACTTTTCCTCAGCCTGTCATCCGACGGCAAGGTTATTGTAAAGCTTGGTATGGGGCCAGACGATCCCGGCTCAGAACTCCCGTCGATAGACGGTGTTCCAGGGGCGATTTTGAGCCTGGTGCCTACGGGGCGTGACACGAAAGAGACCTACATCCGGGCCGACTTCGATGTGCCATACAACGCAGTCATGCAGCTTCTGAACAGGCTGCGCGATGCAGGGCTCAAGAAGATTGGTTTGGTCGGCGAAGCCACAAGTTGAGCATGTCTCAATTGTTGAGCGGAAGGTAATCCGATGGGAATGGCATTAGGGGGCGAAGGCGCCCACGGCAAAAACAGCGCTTTCTCTGAAAGCAGCGATATCAATGTCACGCCGTTCGTGGATGTGATGCTGGTTCTATTGATCATTTTCATGGTGGCAGTCCCGATTGCGACCGTGAACGTGAAGGTGAATTTCCCTGACTCGAATGCCCCGCCGGATACCAAGGCGTCGGCTCCGGTTTGGATCAGCATGACCAAGACGGGCGGCGTATACATCGGCGATCGCCGTTTTAGTTCAGTCGAAGAAGTCGGCGCGGAACTTGAAAAAGAGACGCCGGTCAGCCAGCGGGAGACGACACGTCTCTTTCTGCGCGGTGACGCGGAGCTTCCTTACAAGAGCGTGCTCGAACTGATGAACCGGCTGCGAAATGGCGGCTTTTATAAAATCAGCCTTGTCGGCCACGAAGCAGTAAAATAATGCAGGTACGTCCAGGAATAGCCGTCTCGGCGGCCTTACACGTCATCCTCTTCGTGTATCTCGCATACGCGCTGGCGTTTCACCCGGTGGAAAAGCCGAAGGACGATGAGCATGCGATCGATATGGTCGCGCCTCCGCCCCCACCGCCTCCGCCTCCGCCCCCGCCGCAGCAGAAGGTACAGCAGCCGCTGTTCATTCCGGCCCCGGCGCCTCGCATCGCGGCGATCAACACTTCGGTACCCGATCTGCCGATACCGGCCCAGCCAGACCTGAAGCGCCAGCCGGCGCAAACGGTTGTGGCGGATAAGCCAATTGCGAAGGTCAGCCGTAGGCCGATCTCGATTGTTAGGCCGGAGTATCCGCCGCGTGCGGATGATCGCCAGATTGAAGGCTACGTCGATTTCGAATTTACGGTTCTGACCGACGGGTCAGTGGGTAATCCGAAAGTGACCGCCGAGGTACCGGAGGGATACGGTTTTGCCAACGCCGCGGAAAAGGTCTTCCCAAAGTGGAAGTTCGCGCCGGAGTTGGAAAACGGTAAGCCGGTGCCGACCCAGGCCTTCTATCGATTCAGCTTTAAGCTGGCGAAATAAACGATCGGGCGTCTAGTCTGATAGTTACCGAAAAGGCGGGCTCGCGAGGCCCGCCTTTTTTGTTTTCCGGTGTCGAACACCAGGGTGGGCATTACGCCGGGTCCCGGCTCGATCGATGATCGCTTGCAGCTGATTATTGAGATGGGCCGGAACCCGGGCCTAATCGGACGCCAAAGTGCCGAACGACAAAATCCCATAGACTTTCCCAGCTCTCTCTCGGAAATTCTCTAAGCCTCTACCGATTTGGCCAATAATTTCGATAGATCATCGATTGTCTTCTCAATAGGCGAAAGGGAGTTACTCGGCGGCGCCTGGCAGCTGCATCGGCAACCTCTGTTCCCTGCTGTGCGGTAGGTCGTGCTCCGAGTTCCCGCCACGGAGCCACAAGCTTAGGCGATCGAGATAGAGATAAACCACGGGCGTCGTGAATAAGGTAAGCGCCTGCGAGACGATCAGCCCGCCGACAATGGCGACGCCTAGTGGGCGCCTCAATTCGGAGCCCGCGCCTTGAGCCAACGCCAACGGTATGCCGCCGAACAAGGCCGCCATCGTCGTCATCATGATTGGACGAAATCTCAGCAAGGCCGCCTGGTAGATGGAGTCAACCGGGGAGAGGCCCTGATGCCGTTCAGCATCAAGTGCAAAGTCGATCATCATGATCGCGTTCTTCTTCACTATGCCGATGAGCAGGATGATGCCGATTAACCCCATCATATCCAGCGGGAAGCCGAATAGCGACAACATCAGCAGAGCGCCCACACCTGCTGATGGCAGGGTCGAAAGAATAGTGAGTGGGTGGATATAGCTCTCATATAGAACGCCCAGAACGATATAGACCGCGACCAATGCAGCGGCGATTAAATACGGCATCGTGATCAGAGAGGCCTGAAACGCCTGGGCGTTGCCTTGAAAAGACCGAAGGACGGTACGCGGCAGGTGGGCGTCCGTTGCGGCTTTTTGGATCATTGAGACGGCGTCGCCAAGCGCGACCCCCTGAGAAAGATTGAACGACAAGGTCACCGCAGGGAACTGTCCTTGATGGCTAATCGACAGCGGCGAAGTTGATCGCTCGAATGTTGCAAGAGCACTCAGCGGCACCTGTGCGCCGCTGGCCGATTTAACATAAATCTTGCTAAGCGCATCAGGGCTTGTCTGATCCAGAGGATCGACCTCCAACACGATATGATATTGATTCAATTGAGTAAAAGTCGTGGCAACTTGCCGTTGCCCAAAGGCGTCATAGAGTGTGTCATCGATCTGCTGGGGAGTAATGCCAAGGCGTGATGCGGTTTCGCGGTCGACCTTGACCATCAACTTCGCACCCGAAAGCTGCTCGTCAGTCGCGACATCCTGTAGCTGGGGCATCGCGCTCAACCTGTCGAGCATTATGCTCGACCAGTGGCTCAATTCGTCGCTGTCGGCATCCTGCAGTGTATATTGATATTGTGTGCGCGAGAGCCGGCCGCCAACCGTAATGTCTTGGCGAACCTGTAGATGGACTTTGAATCCATCCAACGTCGCCAATTTCGGCATCAGTCGGTTAATCACGTCGTCTGCACTCGCAGACCGCTGGCTGAAGGGCTTAAGGCTTGGAAACATTCGGCCGGTGTTTGTTGTCCCGCCTCCATTGGCGCCCATCGCCGATGGGACAGTCGCCATTGCAGGGTCGGCCCGCAGGATTGCTGCGGCTTGCTCCTGCTTGCGGACCATGTCTTCGAACGAAATATTCTGGGCGGCTTCAGTTGATGCATAAAGCAAGCCGGTATCTTGCTGCGGAAAGAAGCCCTTCGGCATCACTGCAAACAAAATAATCGTGAGTGCGAGCGTGGCGAAAAAGACCCCGAGCGTGAGAGGTTGATGCCGAAGCACGATCCGCAGAAGGCGGGCATAGCTATTAACCAGCCACTCGAAGAACCGCTCCAGCGTCATATAGAACCGACCGTGCTGCACCTCGTGTTGATCCAAGAATCTTGCGCACATGGACGGCGTCAGGGTCAGTGAAACAAACGCCGAAATGATCACCGCCATGGAAATCGTCACGGCGAATTCGTGAAACAGGCGTCCTACTATTCCGCCCATTAGCAACAGTGGAATAAAGACGGCAATGAGCGAGATGGTGATCGACAGGATGGTAAAGCCTATCTCACCTGCACCTTTGACAGCAGCTTCGTAGGCGCTGTGCCCCTTCTCGATATAGCGGACGATATTCTCAATCATCACGATCGCGTCATCGACAACAAATCCGACGGCGATCGTCAAAGCCATCAGTGATAGATTGTCCAGGCTATAGCCGAATAAGTACATTACTCCGAATGTGCCGACCAACGACAATGGTACGGCGATGCCCGGTATCACGGTCGCCCATAATTTGCGAAGGAACAGGAAGATAACCAGCACCACCAGGGCAATGGTTATCATCATCGTGTATTCGACATCTGCAACCGAGGCGCGAATCATCAAGGTCCGGTCCTGCATGACCTCTACCTTGACGGATCTAGGGATTGCCAATTGCAAGCGCGGCAACTCGGACTTGACCAAATCCGCGGTCTCTATAACGTTCGCTCCAGGCTGTCTGAAGACGCCGAGGACTATGCCTCGATGTTTGTCTGCCCAAGCCGCGATCTGATTATTCTCGACGCTATCGATTGCATCCCCGACATCTTGGACATGCACCGGCGCTCCGTTGCGATAGGCAATGACCACTTTGCGATAGTCTTTGGCTTTTAGAATCTGATCGTTGGAATCGATAGTGGCGCCCAGAAATGGCCCGTTTAAGCTACCTTTTGGCGCATTGGTTGTTGTGTTTGCCAGAACACTGCGGACATCTTCCAAAGAGAGGCCCTGGGCTGCGATCGCAGCGGGGTCGATCTGGACACGGACAGCAGGCTTTTGCTCTCCAAATATCAGTACTTGGCCGACGCCATCCAGTTGCGAGATCTGCTGAACTAGAAAATTGTCAGAGTAATCGTCGACTTGATCGATTGGCAGCGCGTCTGAATAGACACCGATGATCAGAATCGGTGAATCGGCAGGGTTGGTCTTTCGATATGTTGGGGGGCTGGGCAAGTTTTTCGGCAGTTGTCCGGCGGCAGCGTTGATTGCCGATTGCACGTCCTGAGTAGCAGAATCAATATTCCGGTCGAGATCGAATTGCAGCGTTACCGCGGTATTGCCGAGCGTGCTGATCGACGTCATCTGCGACAGTCCGCCAATTTGCGCGAACTGTCGCTCCAGCGGCGCAGCAACGGAAGATGCCATTGTTGTCGGATCGGCACCTGGGAGCGCTGCACTGACTGCGACGGTCGGAAAATCCACACGAGGCAATGCGGCCAGCGGAAGTTGTGTGAAGGCGAGAATCCCGGCGAGCAAGATCGCCGCCATGATTAGCGAGGTCGCAATCGGTCGATCGATAAAGGTTTTGGAAAAGCTCATTGCGCTTGCGCGGCAGGCTTCGAATCAGGCATTGCGGGATTTGATGCCGATCCAAGACTGCCCGTCTGTAACGGTTGGGAGGCTGTTGTGACCTTGCTACCGGTCTGCAGACGGAGTTGTCCGTCTACAACCACTCGCTCATTCGCGTTCAGTCCCTTAGTGACGAGCAACTGGCCGCGGTAATCTTGGCCCGCCTCGATCGGTCGCATTTCGACAGTGTCGTCCGACTTAATCACATAGGCAAATACCCCCTTGGGGCCGCGTTGAATGACTCTGGAATCGACGGTTAATCCGTTATGAACCGCGCCGACCTGAAGGCGCATATTAACGAACTCCCCTGGCCACAGAGATTGGGTGGGATTTGGAAATCGAGCCTTGAGCCGAATTGTGCCCGTAGTTTGGTCGATCTGGTTGTCGACCAACTCTAAAACGCCGTCTCCAAGCTCTGTTTCGTCGTCTCGGGCAAAAGCTGTCACCGGCAACTGGCCGTTCATTTGGGCAGAGGCGACGGTCGGCAACATATCTTGCGGCAGGGTAAAAATAACCGATATCGGCTGGAGCTGAGTGATCGTGACAAGCCCTCCGGCATCGGACGCATGCACGATGTTGCCCTTATCGACGTGGCGAATGCCGGTGCGGCCCGCAATGGGGGAGGAGATAGTAGTATAGCCAAGCTGAACGCGAGAATTTTCAACGGCCGCTTGATCGCCTTGGATGGCCGCGGTCAGAGAGTTGACCGTCGCTGCTTGCGAATCCAACTGTTGGCGGGTCGAGTAGCCCTTGGCGGAAGTTTCTTGGTAGCGCTTAAGATCCTCTTTAGCGTTCGCAAGCGTTGCCTCATCTTTGGCTTGGGCAGCTAGGGCGCTGTCCAACGCGGCCTGGAACGGCCTTGAATCGATTCGGGCTAGAAGATCACCTTCCTTTACGTCCTGCCCTTCCCGAAAATCGACGCTATCCAGCTGGCCATCTACCCGCGCCTGAATGGTTACAGTGTTATAGGCCTGAACTGTGCCGACGCCGCTGAGATATAGCGGAACCTCTCGGACACTGACCTCGCCAGCGGTGACAGGAACTGGTTTGTTTTGAGCGTCCACGTCTGAATCGTCGCCGGAGTGGTGGACCAAGATGCGCCATCCGACCAAGACCAGAAAGAACGCGCCCGCAGCTGCGATGAAGTGATTGCGTTGCAGTTTCATGAAAACCCAGTCGAACGGTACGTGAGTATACGCGCGAAACGTAGCATACCCGCGCGTTGATACTGTGCCGCGGGGTTAATTAGGGGCTAATCTATAACAAACCTGGTCAGGCAAAACTGCATGACTGGGTCAAGCAGGTTGGCCATTCGGGGGCTTTTTAGCGCATCACGCCGCCGTCTGCTTTGGGTTGTCTGCGAGAGCGACCGCAGCAGCCGAACCTATTTTGCTGTCGCCGAGTTCGTTAGCGCTTTCGCCGCGCAGCCAGGCTCCGAACCGGTCGAGGTAAAGATAGACTACAGGCGTCGTGAATAGGGTCAGCGCTTGCGACATAACCAGCCCACCGACGATGGCGAAGCCCAAAGGCCGTCTGAGTTCGGAGCCGGCACCGGACCCTAACATCAGGGGAAGACCGCTGAAGAGGGCTGACATAGTGGTCATCATGATCGGTCGGAATCGCAGAAGCGCCGCTTGATAGATAGCTTCTCGAGGCGACATGCCTTGATGGCGTTCGGCATCAAGGGCGAAGTCGATCATCATGATCGCATTCTTTTTCACGATACCGATCAGAAGAATGATGCCGATCAACGCCATCATGTCGAGCGGATAGTGAAACAACCACAGCATCAGCAGCGCACCCACGCCCGCAGACGGTAGGGTCGACAATATAGTGAGTGGGTGGATGAAACTCTCGTAAAGTATGCCCAGCACGATATAGACCGCGACCAATGCCGCCGCGATCAATAGCGGGATCGTCGTTAGAGAATCATGGAACGCTTGAGCGTTGCCCTGGAAAGTAGGCGTGATCGTCGCCGGCATATGGGCGTCGGCGGCCGCTTTCTCGACCAGGGCCGTTGCGTCGCCAAGCGCAACTCCGGGTGCCAGATTGAAGGAGACCGTAACCGCCGGAAATTGTCCTTGATGGTTGATCGATAGCGCTGATGTGGTGGGTTCGAACGACGTAAAAGCGCTGAGCGGCACCTGCGCGCCGCTCAAGGACTTGACATAAATCTGGCGCAACGAACTTGGGTCTTGCTGAAACTTCGGATCGACTTCTAGGACGACGTGATATTGATTTAGCTGTGTGAAGATGGTGGCCACCTGACGCTGTCCAAAGGCATCATAGAGTGTGTCGTCAATCGCTTGCGTCGTCAGTCCCAATCGTGACGCGGTGTCGCGGTCGACCTTCACCATAGTTCTCGACGCTGTATCTTGCTGATCGGTTGTAACGTCGAGCAATTGGGGGATTGCGCGCATCTTTTCGAGCATGACGTTGGACCAGTGACCCAATTCGTCGATATCCGGGTCCTGCAACGTGTACTGATATTGAGTGCGGGACTGTCTCGTACCGACTGTGATGTCCTGCGACGACTGCATGAAGATGCGAAATCCCTGTAGTTCGCCCAGTCTTGGACGCAAGCGGTTGATTACGTCGTCGGCAGTGACGCCAGGGCGCTGGTCGAAGGGCTTGAGTGCGATAAAGAGCCGGCCTGTATTGGAGGTATTGCCGTTACCCGAGCCGACACTGGACATCATCGTCGCTACCGCGGGGTCGGTCATGACAAGAGCTGCCGCTTGCTCCTGCTTGTTCGCCATTTCGGCGAAGGATATGTCGAGAGCTGCCTCGGTGGCGCCGATTATCAGCCCATTATCCTGCTGCGGGAAAAAACCCTTCGGCACGATCACAAACATGATGATGGTGATGCCGATAGTTCCGACCAACGACAAAGCTGTCAGCCTCTGATGCCGCAGTACGACACGCAATAGGTGAGCATAGCTGTGGACCAGCCAATCGAAGAAATGCTCCAAAGTGGTATAGAACTGCCCGTGATGCTCTTCATGCCGCCCAAGAAACCGAGCGCACATTGTCGGTGTCAGCGTCAGGGATACGAACGCGGAAATCACGACTGCCATGGTTACAGTCATGGCGAATTCGTGGAACAGTCGCCCAATGATGCCACCCATCAGCAACAAGGGGATGAACACTGCGATCAGCGACACCGTGATCGATATTATAGTGAAGCCGATTTGACGTGAGCCCTTGATCGCGGCCTCGTAAGCGCTGTCGCCTTTCTCGATATAGCGAACAATGTTCTCGATCATCACGATTGCGTCATCAACGACGAATCCGACCGCAATGGTCAGCGCCATTAACGATAAATTATCCAAAGTATAGCCAAGCAGGAACATGCCTCCGAACGCGCCGACCAGCGACAAGGGAACGGCAAGACCCGGGATTACTGTGGCCCAGAGCCTTCTTAGAAACAGGAAAATAACCATCACCACGAGCACTATGGTTATCAATAAGGTCATTTCGACGTCGGCCACTGAGGCTCGGATGGTTAAGGTCCGGTCTGCCAGTATCTCGACTTTTACGGAGGGCGGCAGGAAGGCTTGAAGCCTGTGCAACTCCGCCTTCACCAGATCGGTCGTAGTGATGATGTTGGCGTCGGGCTGTCGGAATATTGCGATTGTAATCCCGCGCTTCTGATTGGCCCACGCAGCGAGCTGAACGTTTTCGACACTATCGACAGCGCTGCCGAGATCGGAAACGCGGACTGGGGTGCCGCTTCGGTAGGCTACGATTACGCGGCGAAAGCCTTCGGCGCTCAAGATTTGGTCGTTTGACGCGATCGTGGATGATTGAAAGCGGCCGTCGAACGTACCTTTGGGTGCATCCACGCTGGCCGTGGCGATCGCCGATCGAACGTCTTCCAGCGATAGGTTCTGATTGGCCAATTTCGCTGGATTGATTTGTACGCGAACGGCCGGCTTTTGCTCTCCGAAAATCGTTGTCTGCGACACGCCCGAAATTTGCGAAAGCTGCTGGGCGAGCTTCGTATCGACAAGGTCGTCAATCTGGTCGAGCGGCAGGACATCCGATGTAATGCCCAATAGCAGAATTGGCCGATCGGCAGGGTTGGTTTTCTTCCAGTTCGGGGGATTCGGAAGATTCTTCGGGAGCTGTCCGGCTGCGGCCGAAATGGCTGCCTGCACGTCTTGCGCGGCGGCGTCGATATTACGCGACAGATCAAACTGCAGGGTAATCTGCGTGTTGCCAAGAGTACTCGTTGAGGTCATCTGACCCAGGGCAGATATCTGCGCAAATTGCCGCTCCAGCGGCGTCGCGACTGACGATGCCATTGTCTCGGGATCTGCACCGGGAAGCACCGCCGATACCTGGATCGTAGGAAAATCTACCTTCGGGATAGATGCTACCGGAAGCTGGCCGAATGCCAGTATGCCAGCCAACAGGATGGCGGCCATGACCAGAGCCGTCGCGATCGGCCGGTCGATAAACGCTTTGGAGAAACTCACCGTGCGGCTGCGCCCTGCGCCATGTCGTTGACCTGTGTCGAAGCGTTCTTGTCTTCGGCCGCCTGGACTTGGGATCCTGGCTGCAGCCGCAATTGGCCGTCCAAGACAACATGGTCGCCGGGATTTAGCCCTTTGGTCACCAGGATCTGGCCGCGGTCTTCCTGCCCGGTTTCGAGCGGACGCATCTCAACCGTATTGTCAGGTTTGATAACGAAGGCGAAAAAACCCTTCGGGCCGCGCTGAATCACCCGGGAGGGAACTGTCAGGCCATCATGCACCGTGCCGAGGCGTAGTCTTATATTAACGAATTGGCCGGGCCACAGAGTGTGCTGGTCATTCGGGAATTTAGCCTTAAGGCGGATCGACCCCGTAGACGGATCGATCTGATTGTCGATCAGTTCCAGGGTCCCTTGCCCAAGTTCGGTCCGGCCATCGCTGTCGAGGGCCGTGACGCTGAGTGTGTCCTTGGCATGCGCTGCGGCGACCTGCGGGAGTTCAGACTGAGGCAAGGTGAAGATGGCTGATATCGGCTGTAGTTGTGTAATGACAACCAGCCCCGTGGCGTCCGCGGCATGTACGATATTGCCTTGATCCACGAGCCTTATACCAGTGACACCGTCGAGCGGGGCGGTGATCGATGTATAGCCCAACTGCACCCGCGCATTTTCGACCATCGCAGCATCTGCCTGGATCGTAGCGGTGGCGGATTCGACCGTTGATGACTGGGTGTCGAGTTGCTGCCGGGACGAGTAGCCCTTTCCGGCGGTATCTTGATAGCGAACCAAATCGCGTTTGGCGTTGCTAAGCGTTGCCTGGTCCTTTGCCAACGTCGCGAGAGCGTTGTCGAGCGCCGCCTGGTATGGGCGCGGATCGATTTGGGCTAGGACTTCGCCTTTTTTAACTTCCTGTCCTTCGTGAAATGCGACATTCACCAATTCGCCATCCACGCGTGGGCGGATTGTAACGGTGTTAAAGGCTTGAATCGTCCCGATGCCGGTCAGATTAAGCGGCACATCACGCGCGATTACCTGACCCGCGGTTACCGGAATCGGCATAACAGCCAGACCTGGGGGCTTGTCAGCGCCCCGGCTCAATATAAACCAGCCGATTATCAGGAGGCCTGCTCCGCCGGCCAGTAACTTGTAGTTCAGCTTCATGGTGACTCGGCCGAGGTTTCAGATATACGGCGCACGCTTTGCGATGCGTATTGGCCGAGGCGACGGATTTTAGAGAAAAGATCATTCAACATAAAGCGCGCTACTCTTGCGTTCAAATATTCTTGAGCTGCGTCCCGGCGCTTGCGAAAATCCGGCGTCGGCCCATTTTTATCTTACGGCCCTATCCTGGTTTGATCGGCAACGTAAATTTGTCGCAGATAGATGGCTGCCGTGTGATCGTTCGAAGATTGCTTGATCGGCCGCGTTTGCCAGTCAGCATATGGGAGGCAATATGCCTAATACGCATCTTGGTAGACTGATCCCGCGCGCCAGGCGGATATTATTTACAGTTGCAGTCCTGGCTATTTCTAACCCGCCATTCGCCGCTT
>PLTD01000031.1 GCA_003165335.1 Rhodospirillales bacterium
TTCAGCCGGGGGAAGATGTTAAGCCGCAGTATGAGGAGGCCGGGGGCTGGGCCTTCGACATGTTGACCAACCCGGTCATCACCGTTGAAGGCGACCGGGCCGAAGGGCGCTGGTTCCTGTTCACGCTATTGGTCGACCCCGACACCAAGGAGGCGGCCTGGAACGTCGCCACCCTGGACTATGTCTATGCGCGCGAGGCTGACGGGTGGAAGTTCCTGACCAACCGCTGCGTGTCGGAACATCAAAGCGTCGCCTATGCCACGGGATGGGGCAAAAGCGGCAAGAGCCGGGTAACGAGTTTTACCGAAGCGGAGGCTGCGGCTTTGCCGCTGAATTTCGACCTTATCCGCGCCCAGGGCGGCAAGCAGAAACCCGGGCCGATGACCCGCTCGATCCGCGGCTGGACCGTACCGACGCTGGAGCCGGAGGGCTAAAGGCCTCAGGCTGCGGTGTATGCGTCCAGGCGACTGAGATAGTCGTCTTTCGCAGTCTGGGGCAGCCAGGCGGCTTCGAAGGCATTGCGAGAAAGCTGTTTCAGATCTTCACGGCTGAGCCCGATCTCTTTCTGCACGACCACCAGATTTTCCTCCAGATAGGCGCCGAAGTAGCCAGGGTCGTCGGAATTCACGGTCACCCGCATGCCTTGGTCCAGCATTCGCCGGATGGCGCCCGCCTGGGTGCCCTCGGTGACGAAGGCGTTCGATACGGGACATACGGTCAGCGCCAGACCGCGGCGGCCTATTTCGGCACTGAGCTTGGGATCGTCGAGCGAATTGACCCCGTGATCGATACGGTCGACCGCGATCTCATCGATGCATTGCCATAGATGCTTCACGGAATCCTGCTGGTTGACGTCGCAATGCATGGTGAGCTTATAGCCCTCGGCCCGGGCGCGGGCGAAAACCGCCTGGAATTTGAGCGGCGGATTGTCCTTCTCGTCGGAATCGAGCCCCACTCCGGCGATCCAGCCCTTATAGGGCAGCGATTCCAGCAGAGTCGCCATGGCGAAGCCGGCGCTGAGATCGCGCAAGAAACACATGATGAGCTGTGTGCGGATGCCGAGGATATTCTCGGCAGTTTCCTGCGCCCGGCGAATGCCGCGGATGACGGTATCGAAGGATATGCCGCGGGATGTGTGGGCCTGGGGGTCGAAGAACAGTTCCGCGTAAAGAATATTCTCGGAATTGGCCCGTTTCAGATAGGCGTAGGTCAGGTCGTAGAAATCTTCCTCCTTCAGCAGGACCGACATGCCGCTGTAATAGACGTCGAGGAACGAGGGCAGATCGGTGAAGCCATAGCTGGCCCGGATGTCCTCGACGGTCCGGTAGGCCAGCGCGATATTGTTGCGCGCGGCCAGGTCGAATTTCATCTCGGGCTCCAGCGTCCCCTCGAGATGAACGTGAAGCTCGCATTTGGGCATGTCATGGATGAATTGCTCGATGCTCGTCACGCTCGGCCTCCTGACATTCACCACAAGCGCCAAATCGCTGCAGGATCAAGGGATTGTAACGGCTAGGAATTTTTCCCGACAGCAGAGAACTTAGTCCGGGCCGATGCCGGTCGGGCATCGGGGGCAGAGTGCGGCAGCGGATAAGTCCGGGCTGGACGACGCGCCGATTAAGCGCGCTATACTCCGGCGGATAACGAATAAAGCGCGTCGATGCGCGAGCAGGGAGGCATCAAGCCCATGGGAAGATTGGACGGCAAGGTGGCGCTGATCGTCGGCGCAGGAACCGGGATCGGCAAGGCGACAGCCAAACTGTTCGCCTCGGAAGGAGCGCGGGTGGTGGTGACGATGCGCACCGCCCAAAACGGGGTCAAGGTAGTCGAGGAAATCCGCGCCGACGGCGGCGACGCGCATTACGTGGTCGGTGATGCGTCGGTGCAGGCGCAGGTCTTGAACATGGTCAATCAGACCGAGCGGTATTACGGGCAGTTGGACATATTGATCCATAATGCGGCCCATCTGGCGCCCGGCGCGGTACATGAGGTTTCGGACGAGGATCTGGAACTGGCGCTCTCGACCAATCTCAAGGCCTGTTTCTGGCTGACGCGGGCGGCGCTGCCGCTGTTAAAGCAGGCAAAGGGCGGCGGACGGATCATCGTCACCACGACCCCCGCAATGCGCACGGCCGTATCGGGCCTGGCGGCCTATATGTCGACCAAGGTGGCGATCAACGGCTTTATCCGCGGCGCCGCTCTGGATTACGCGAAATACAATATTACGGTGAACGAGGTCGGCCCCGGCTTTACCGTGACCGAAATGTCCGGGGACTATCTGTCGTTGGACACGCTGGAGAAGCTGCGCAAGACCGTGCCGCTGGGTCGGTTGGGTCAGCCGGAAGACATCGCCAAGGGGATGCTGTTCCTCGCCTCAGACGACGCCAATTACATCACCGGACAAAGCCTGACGATCGACGGGGGTGGGACGCTCCAGCATATTTCGGAAGGAACGCTCAAGATCGATTAGGAGGCGTCAGACCGCCTTGCGGCGGCGGAGCCTATGGAAAGCCAGACCTGCGAAAGCCGTCAGAATGGATATGGCGCCTGCACCGGGGAGCGGCGCCGGTGCCGGTTCAAAATTCAGCCCTGTGACGAACACGTCGCCGCCGCCATAGGCTTGTACGTAGAAGTAGCCTTCGCCGGACGCGGAGGTCCCGGTCGAGGTGAATTGAGTTAAGCCGGAACTCGTGACCGGCTCCAGCAGATTCGTGCAACCATTTCCGCCGCAACCGCTGGTTGGAGTTGTAGGTCCAAAGGACGAAAACACTTCAGTCGATGTTTGCGGGTTCACTGCCGCTGCTAGAAACGTCAACACATAGTTGACGCCGTTGGTGTTGTAGCCGGCCAATGGTGCGATTTCGAAATAACCATACGAGGACCCCGTGAGCAGGACGCCAGTCGTGCCATCGAAGGTTGTCTCTGTGGCGTTGCTTACGTAATAGGTATTTCCGGATCCATCGGTTTGCCCGTAGCTCGGGAGTGCGTTGACGAAGTATGGATCGGGTACCAGGTTTTGCGCCCGTGCAGGTTGCATCGCGGCAACCAGAGCGACGATTGCAATCAGAACCGCCGCGCCTAAGGAATCGTGCGCCCAAGGAAATCGGAATTTGGTTTGGAATCTCAAAGAATCAGTCACAGAGCGCTCTCATTTGTACATTCTAACTGAGTATATCTTTGCGTTATTCTTTTCAATATGCAGAGGTACCCATTGGGTGAAAATGCTTGGCGATAACACGTTTTTGAAAAAGTGTATGATTTAACTGCTGCCATAATCGAACAGGCGCCATTATGAGAGAATCGACCCGCCGCTCTGCCGCGTTGTTCTATCGCCCGTCGCCGCTAGTGGCAGCGGTTATGCTTGCGATGGTTATGGCGTGTGTGCCGGCGCACCGGTTATTGGCGCAGACAGTAACGCCCCCCGGTGGCCCACTCGGCATTCCCGATTTTGCCGGAACCGGCCTCTCGGGGCTGTACTATGACGATTCGAACGGTATGACTTCGGCCGATGGCAATCCGGCTGCGGCTTCGTTCACGACGACGAATCTGTGCTTCCCGGATTGCCAGGGCAATTCCTTCGGCGACGGTAACGGCGGGCTTACCGCCTTCGGCAACGGCAACATCAACAATATCGATATTTTCGGCTCGGGGGCGCCATTGCGCAACAGCTGGAACAATTCAGAACTGGATATCACCGGCTTTATCGCGATCACTCAGCCCGGCACCTATAATTTCACCGTCGGGTCTGACGACAACACATTCCTGGATATTCAAGGCCAAAGCGCGGCATCGATTCTGGGCGGCGGCCCGCAGACATTTTCCGACTTCTTTTCCGCCGCCGGTCTCTATGCGATTTCGGTTCAGTTCCTGGAATTCGGCGGGGGCAGCCGCCTGTCCTTCGTCGGCACGGATCCCAACGGCAACTGCATTTTCGGCTGCTATGACGGCAGCACGATCCTGCCCAACGATCTGTTCTATTCCGCAGCCCAGCTCAATGGCGCACCCGCACCATCCGTCGGTACTGGTTGGGCCGGCCTGACGATCGCTGCGCTGTTCGCGGCGGGTGCCAAATTCCGGCGCCGCCTTCAGCGGGCCTAACCTCAAGGCCCCAACAGCCTAGCGGTAGTTAAAGTCCTCTAGCTTGGGTTTGGTCATTTCCTCTGCAAAGCGGCTGTAGGTCCAAGGCCAACTGGACGGCACCCCTTCTGAGTCCAGATACCAGCTGGTGCAACCCGTCCCCCATATCGTGGTCTTGGCCGCCGCGATACGCCGCTTTTCATAAGACGCGAATGCGTCCGGCGTGGCGGCGACCGCCGCGTATCTTCCGATGCGGATAGGCTCAAGCAACTGGTCGATATAGTTCCATTCGCGCTCGGCGATGTCGATCAGCGAGAAATTGCCGACCGGGCCGGTCGGACCGTTGATCAGGAAGAAATTGGGGAAATTCGGCACCGAAACGGCCAGATAGGCGCTGGGTCGTACTGCCCAGACGTCGTCGAGCACGATGCCGTTCTCACCGGTCACGGTGATCGGCCGGACAAAGCGATCGGCCCGAAAGCCGGTTGCCAGCACGATGACGTCCAGCGGATGGAAGGCGCCGTCCTTCATGCGGATGCCGTCTTTCTCGACCCGTTCGATCGTCCCGACCTCGATAGTCACGTTGGGGCGCTGTGCGTGGTCGTAATAGTCCGGCGACGAGACAAGGCGCTTGCAGATGGGTCGGTAAGCGGGCCGCAGCTTTTCCCGCAAGATGGGGTCTTTCACATTGTCTTCCAGGTTACGCAAAACCCGGGCCTCAATCGCCGCCATCTCGGGTGAATTAGGGTCGACGATGGCGTTGTTGAATTCGGTGACCCCGTTCCAATAGGCCTCGCCGTTGCGCAACGCCTCGATCTTGGCCGGGTCGTCGCGGAAGGCCTGGCGCTCTGCCTCGCTATAAGCGAAATCGGGCGTCGGGTTGATCCACTGCGGCGTGCGGCTGAAATGGACGATGCGGGCAGCCGTATCCGACAGGCCGCAGACGATTTGAACGCCGGTCGATCCGCTGCCGATGATGCCCACGCGCTTGCCCTCCAGGGGCAGACCATCTGGCCAGCGGGCGCTGTGGAATGACGGGCCGGCGAAATCGGCGAGGCCGGGGATTTCGGGAATGTTCGGGTGATGCAGAACCCCGGTCGCGGCTATCACCACATCGGCGACATCGCGGCCGCCGTCGGACAGTTCGATGTGCCAGCGCCCGCCCTGATAGCGGCAGGCGGTGATTTCACGGTTGAAGCGGATCGAATCGCGGATGCCCCATTCGTCGGTCACCCATTCGAAATAACGCTGGATCTCGGGGCCGCCTGCGAAAAAGCGGGTCCATTCCGGATAGGGGGCGAAGGAATAGGTATAGGCGTGGGCGTGCACGTCGCAGGTTAGACCCGGATAGCGGTTTTCCCGCCAGGTGCCGCCGACCTTGTCGCCCTTTTCATAGACGATGAAATCGGCATCCCCGCGCTCACGCAGGCGGATGGCCGTCACAATACCGGCCATCCCGGCGCCGATTATGACGTAGCGCAGCCGTCGTGCGGAATGCGGGTGTGCGTTTGGCTCGGTCATAGCGTGATTTTCCCCCTTGGTCTTTGAGTTCACCATAGCCCGGCTCTGGACAGCAGCAACAGCGCAAATCAGGCCTTAACTCTGAGTTGCAAAGTCTTGTAATCGGAGCGGCCGTGGTTGATCTTGGCGCAAAGATCGGGAACCGATTTATCTGGGGAAGGGCAAAAATGGAAACGCATGACGCCGCGGCAGAGCGATTCGATGCAATCGTCGTAGGGGCTGGTTTTGCCGGCATGTATGCGTTGCATCGGCTGCGGGGGCGTGGTCTCAAGGTGCGCGTGTTCGAGGCCGGCGACGACGTCGGCGGCACCTGGTACTGGAACCGCTATCCGGGCGCACGCTGCGACGTGGAAAGCGTCGAGTACCAATACGGCTTTTCGGAAGAGATCGTGAAGGGCTGGAGCTGGACCGAGCGCTATGCGACCCAGCCCGAGATCATGCGCTATGCCGATTACGTCGCTGGACAGTTGGATTTGCGCAACGATATGCAATTCAACACGCGCGTCACCGCGGCTGTCTATGATGAGGCGGCAAAGCGCTGGACAATCGAAACCGATCAGGGCGACCGGGTATCGGCACAATTCTGCATTATGGCGACCGGTTGCCTCTCCGCCGCGCGCGAGCCGGAGATTGCCGGCCGCGGCAGCTTTAAGGGCCAGACCTATCACACCGGCGCTTGGCCGCACGGCGGAGTGGATTTCAGCGGACAGCGCGTTGCGGTAATCGGCACCGGCTCATCGGGCGTCCAGAGCATTCCGTTGATCGCCGAACAGGCCGAGAGGCTGTTCGTATTTCAGCGGACGCCGAATTTCAGCCTGCCGGCGCTGAACGGTCCGCTGGATCCCGCGTTCGCCAGGGCGGCGAAAGAGAGTTTCATGGAGGATCGCAAACGCGTTCGCACGACCGATAGCTGTTCGATGATGCCCGCCAGCGAAATATCGGCGCTGGACGTCACGGAAGAGGAGCGGCAGCGCAATTTCGAACATCGCTGGGGCAAGGGCGGCTTCGCCTTCGTCACCTCCTACAAGGACGTGATGAACAAGTTGGAGGCCAACGCGCTGGCGTCTGAGTTCGTCCGCTCCAAGATTCGTCAGGTAGTGAAGGACCCCAAGATCGCCGATCTTCTGGCCCCGACCAACCATCCGATCGGCACCAAGCGCCTGTGCCTCGATTCACATTATTACGAAACCTACAACCGCCCGCATGTGACCCTGGTCGATATATCGAACGCGCCGATCGAGCGGATTACGGCCGAAGGGCTGATCGTCGGCGGGCAGGAATATAAGGTCGACAGCATCGTCTTTGCGACCGGCTTCGACGCCATGACCGGGGCACTGCTCAGGATCGATATCCGCGGGAAAAGCGGGCTGAAGTTGGGCGATAAATGGGCCGCAGGCCCGCGGACCTATCTCGGCCTCGGCGTTGCCGGTTTCCCGAATCTCTTCATGGTGACCGGTCCCGGCAGCCCCTCTGTTCTGGTCAATGTGATCATTGCAATCGAGCAGCATGTCGACTGGATCGTAGACTGTATCGACCATCTGTCGGCCAAGGGCCTGTCGGTGATCGAAGCCCAGGTGGAGGCAGAGGATCGCTGGGTGGAGCATGTCAACGAAAAGGCGGATGGGACACTCTATCCACTCGCCAATTCCTGGTACGTCGGCGCGAATGTTCCAGGCAAGGCGCGGGTTTTCATGCCGTATGTCGGCGGCTTCGCCACCTATGACCGCATCTGCGCCAGGGTGGTCGCGAACGGGTATGAGGGCTTCAGTCTGGCCTAGGGACGGGCTTATGGATCTGGATATCGCCCCGCTTTCGCCCCATGTCGGCGCCGCCGTGCGCCTGGAGCCGAATCAAATTGGCCAGCCGGGCGTGGGCGAGGCTCTGCGGGCGGCTTGGCTGCGCTATGGCGTGCTGCTGTTCCCCGGCTTCGGCACCTCGCCAGAGCGGCATGTGGCGTTGACCCGCTGTTTTGGCGATTTGCTTGTCCATCCGGTCAACACCAATCAGGTTCCGGGCTTTCCCGAGGTCGTGGACATGTCCTATGTCCCGCCGGCACGGCCAGGAGAGCTGTCGTATCATGCTGTCTATGAGATCGAGGGCAGGGCGTTGGCGGGTTGGCTGCCCTGGCATTTCGACCTGTCCTATATGGCGGCGATCAATCGCGGTAGCATGTTGCGGGCGCTGGAGGCGCCGCCTGAGGGCGGGCGAACAGGCTTTCTCGATCGCATCCGGCTCTACGAACTGCTGCCCGAGGATCTGAAGCGGGCGATCGAAGGGCGCAGTGTGATCTATCGCTTCCAGCCGGACATGATGAAGCGCAAGTTCTGCCGTCCTGCCGACATGAAGCTGCTGGCACCGTCGATGCGAGCCTCATATTTCGACGGCGAAAGGCTGGAACGCGACTTCCCGCCGGTCGTCCACCCGCTGGTCTATGACCAGGCTGAGACCGGGCGGAAGGTGCTTAATCTCGCGCCGATGTTCGCGGTCGGGATGGAGGATATGGACGCAGCTGAGGGCGACGCCCTGATCGAGCGGCTGATCGCCCACTGCGGCACCGCCGACTATGCCTATTTTCACCAGTGGCGGGAAAACGACCTGGTGATATGGGACAATTGGCGCACGATGCACTGCGCCCAGGGCGTGCCGCCCCAGTATGCCCGCCGGATGCAGCGCACGAGCCTGAAGGGCGACTACGGGCTGGGGCGATTGGCCACCGATGATTCGTAGGGAGCTCTCTGATTCCCTATTGTTTTTCAGACGGCGTCGGGCTCTTGCAGCCATGCCGGGATGTCGCGATGACCTTACAAGACGCGCCAGACGTCGATGTGTTTGATGCGTTCGACATAAAAAACCAGGTGCGGATATCGCTTCAGAGGCCAAACGCGCAGTCCGGGAAGATTTAACGCGTGCGCGTATCGTGGCGAACCGCTCGTCGCGTGGAGGCAGATCCGCCTTTAGGCTTGCTCAAGGGCGTCGACAAAGCCCAGAGCGGCTTGCAGTGCGTTCTCGTCGAGGTAATGCGAGACAGTTTGGTCGACATCCTGCTCGGATTGCCCCCTGAGAACGACAGGCTTCGAAGGTCGGGTAGAGGTGCCGGTTACCCGGCACCCCCCACAGATCCCACCGTGCGACTTTCCCGCAGTGGGCTCCTGTCGGAGGTCAAACGCGACCGTGGGTTTGGACGCCACCGATCCGTAGGCTCGCCGCTTCAGTGACATGCTGAATC
>PLTD01000164.1 GCA_003165335.1 Rhodospirillales bacterium
CTAAGGTGGAAAGCGCCCAGCAGAAGACCATTTTTGGGGTCGTTCGCAACCTGGCGCTGTTTAACGGCGCAGTTACAGTTCTTCTGGCGATCTACGCTCTGTTGTCGCCCATGCCGCGCGCCGACATTATTCCGCTCATCCTGGTTGCGGTACTGTCGGCGATACCGGTTGCCCTGCCGTCGATGTTTACGCTCGCGGCGGCTGTCGGCGCGCGCGCCCTGGCGCGTCAGGGGGTATTGCCTACCAGTCTTTCGGCGGTCGATGAAGCGGCGGGCATCGACATACTATGCGCGGACAAGACCGGAACGTTGACACGCAACGCATTGGCGGTGATGTCCGTGCGTCCGATGCCGACATTCGATGAGGCTCATGTTCTGGCACTTGCAGCACTGGCAAGTTCCGATGGAGGACAGGATCCGGTGGACGTCGCTATACGTGCGGCGTCGGCTGCCCAAGCCAAGTCCGATGGCGCCGTACTCGTCGCATTCGTCCCGTTCGACCCTGCGGCGAAACTGTCGGAGGCGACGGTACGCTTAGCGGACGGCAGGCTTGAACATGTTGTGAAGGGCGCGTTCGCTGTGGTCCGCGGTTTGGCTGAAATTCCCCCGGCGGCATCGGCTATGGTGGGTGATCTTCAAGCCAAAGGATTCAGGGTTCTAGCTGTCGCCTCGGGGCCTGCGAAGCAGTTGCATTTGGTCGGGCTCATCGCGCTCAGCGACCCGCCGCGTGAGGATTCCACGGCGCTGGTCGCGGAATTGAAGGGTTTGGGCGTTCGCACCATCATGGTGACCGGCGACGCCGAGATAACCGCGAAAGTCGTGGCCGCTTCGATCGGAATTTCCGGAGCGGCCTGGACAACGACGCCGTTGCCTGACGACATTAAGGCAGACCAGTACGCTATCTTCGCCGGCGTCCTACCTGAAGACAAATACCGCCTTGTCAAAGCCCTGCAGGGAGACGGACATGTTGTCGGCATGTGTGGCGATGGCGCCAACGATGCGCCGGCATTGCGCCAGGCGCAGATGGGCATCGCTGTGTCGACGGCAACCGATGTCGCCAAATCGGCGGCCGGTATCGTGCTGACTGAGCCGGGTCTCAGCGGAATCGTTGCTTCGGTCAAAGAAGGACGAACAACTTTCCAGAGGATACTGACTTATACTTTGAGGTCGATCGTCCATAAGGTGGTCCAAGTTCTATTCCTGGCCGTCGGTCTGATTATGACCGGCCAGGCCATTCTGACGCCTTTGCTGATGGTCCTGATGATGGTTACCGGCGACTTTCTTGCGATGTCGTCGTCGACCGACAATGTCCGTCCCTCACCAAGGCCGAATGTCTGGCGATTGGGCAATTTGACCATGGCCGGCATCATCATGGGTCTGTTCGATCTGATCTTTTGCGTCTCGTGCCTTGCCACCGGAAAATACGCTCTGGGTCTAGATATCGCCGCCTTGCGCAGCTTTACGGTGGTGACGCTGGTGTTCAGCGGCCAGGCGGTCTTCTACGTGGCGCGAGAACGCAGACACCTCTGGAGTTCCCGACCGGGGCCCTGGCTGGTGGCCTCGTCGATTGTCGACCTGACGCTCATCGGCATTTTGGCGACGAAAGGCATTTTGATGGCGTCACTGCCATTTGCCGTTCTGGCGGGCCTTTTCATCGCAGCGATCATATTTGCCATGAGCTTGGACGTGGTGAAGCTTTTCCTGTTTCGCCGCTTCCAGATTGCGTAGCCGGTTCGGAGCGGTGCACCTGAAGGTAAAGCCCGTAGGTCTCCTGACAATTGCGCGGTTGGAAAAGTGAAGCGCGAGCGAGTTGGAACTGACTTTTCAGGTCGGGCACTGAGTAGTTTCCGAGTCTAACGCGGGGTCGGCTGACCACATACCGTGAAGTCGATTATGCAACCGAAAACAATGCAGAGCGAAATATTTTGCTCGCTGCCATTGTGATTTCTGCACTGTTTTCGCCTCATATCCGCAACTGGGAAATCCGCAATGAAAGCCCTCGTTTATCATGGTCCGGGCAAGAAAGCCTTTGAGGATCATCCCAAGCCGGTCATCACAGAATCGACCGATGCGATCGTCAGAATCGTAAAGACGACGATTTGCGGCACTGATCTGCATATTCTCAAAGGCGATCTGCCGAGTTGTCAGCCGGGCCGCATTCTCGGGCATGAGGGCATCGGCGTTATCGATCAGGTCGGACCCGCGGTTACGACATTCAAGCCGGGGGACAAGGTCCTTATTTCCTGTGTCAGCGCCTGCGGTAAATGCGACTATTGCCGCAGACAGATGTATTCCCATTGCACGACCGGCGGCTGGATTCTCGGCAACACCATCGACGGCACGCAAGCCGAGTTCGTCCGCATTCCCCATGCCGATACCAGCCTCTATCCGATCCTGGACGGCGCGGACGAGGAGGCGCTGGTGATGTTGAGCGACATTCTCCCGACCGGGTTCGAGTGCGGGGTTTTGAACGGCAAAGTTCAGCCCGGAAACATCGTGGCGATCGTCGGTTCAGGTCCCATAGGCTTGGCGGCGCTGCTGACGGCCCAGTTCTTCTCGCCTGCCGAGATCATCATGGTCGATCTCGACGACAATCGACTGGAGACCGCAAAGCGCTTTGGCGCTACGCGGACGGTGAACAGCGCGGACGGCAAGGCGGCTGAGGCGGTCATGAAATTGACCGGAGGGCGCGGTGTGGACACAGCGATCGAGGCCGTCGGCATTCCGGCCACATTCGAGCTGTGCGAGAAGATCATCGCTCCTGGGGGCACCATCGCCAATGTCGGCGTGCATGGCGTCAAGGTCGATCTCCATTTGGAGAATCTGTGGGATCGGAACATTACGATTACCACGCGGTTGGTCGACACTGTGAGCACACCGATGCTGCTGAATGTTGTGGCGGCTCACAAGATCGACCCCAAGCTTCTCATTACCCACCGCTTCAAGTTCGCCGATATTCTCAAGGCTTACGAAACCTTCGGACATGCGGCCGATACGCGCGCCCTCAAGGTGATTATCGAGGCCTAGACGCAGGACGATATCGTCCGGCGTTTGCGCTTGGGCGTTCCGGTAAGCTGATAAGGACTAGGCGCCGGCGGCGGTCACCCATCCGCGAGACACGCCGAGTTTCCACCGCATGGCCGGATTCCTTTATGCCGGTCAACGACGGTTTGCAGGCATGCCTATGTTGAGACCTCTCGTCTGGCCATTCGCCCAGCGGGAGTACCCCGAGATCTAAATCGGATATTCACGCGGTCGGGAGATCGAGGCGGCCGGGCTCAGCCCGATCAAAAACGAAACTGTCGGCCGGAAATACATCCCAGCCGCTTCGCGCCGAAATCGGAGAATTGAACGTAATTTGCCCTAGCCTGGAACTTCAGCCCCAACTGCTTCGACATGATTTGCCCACTCGATGCAATCGAGTGAATAGCCCCGACCGCGCACTGTACGAACCGGATCGGGTAGGTGAGGATCGTGAAGCGCCTTGCGGAGGGCCGCCATATGGACATCGACGGTTCGATCGCAGACATACACACCCTGCGGCCAGACCCTCCGGAGGATCTCATCGCGCGTAAAAACCTCGCCGGGCGAGAGCATCAGAAATCTGAGCAGCCGAACGTCTAGGGTCGACAGCTGAAGGAGTCGGCGACCGCGACGAACCCGGTGACCACGCCAATCGAGCTCAATATCCATAAACCGCAGGATAGCGTCATCGCTGACTGTCGGCTGATCAATCCCAGGATTGTCGATAGCTGTGTCGCCGACCGGATCAATGTTGGACATTAGAAGTCCTCATACGGATCCAACGCGCGGAGAAATAAAACATGCGATAAATTTTATTTATTATGTCTTTCGGCATCGTATATTGATAGCGAAAATCGCCGCTAACGCTTTCGGAGTATTGCTCAGCTTTATAAACCACTGCGGAAAACGTGAATTTCCCCTTGACGATGCTTGTAACTGCCTTCTAGCTAGGCAATCTGGAATTGCTTTCCATTTCTAGCGGTAACCCGAATGTCTAGCGGCCCTTCGGCCAAAATCGCGTCCGGCGGCGATCTGGGCACTTCTCAGATTCGGATGGTTGGGTGCTTGAACGACATTGAAGAGCGAATCCGCCCGACCTTCTCAACCGAAACCATCGGATCTCCGGGGATAGTCGCCGAGGCCTACAAAGTGAGCGGCGATCGCGGATTATCCGAATTCGCCTTGGACGACATCTGCGTCGCCTTTCTTCATAGCGGAAAGGCGACAGCCAATTTCGATCGCGCGAGTGTCATTCATACGTTCGGTCGAGGCGGACTGTTTGTCACTCCTCCGGCGAGTATTATGGCGTTACGGATTTCAGACATCGATTGCACGGTCATTCATTTGAAGCCTGACCGATTGCCGGGCATTGACCCAGACCTCTTTGCCCGCCGCGAGCTGGTTCCCCAGATCGATCCAATCGACCTTCAACTCACCTTTCTGATTGCCTGTGTGCGCGAGGAGTTGCAGGCAGGCTTACCCGGTGGGCGCCAATTCATGGAAAGCCTGGGGTTGGCGATGACCCACCATCTCTTCGCGAGATATTCCACAGTCCCGACACCAAGATCGGCAATTCGGGGCGGGCTCACACCACGGCAACTGCGGTGCGCGCAGGAAACGATGTTGGCCACGCTGGACGAAAGCGTCCCGCTCGCGACCCTTGCACAAGAGGCGGGCCTATCGCCCTGGCACTTCTGTCGGGCCTACAAGCAGTCTACGGGTATGTCTCCACATCGGTGGATGCGTGACAGGCGGTTGGAGCAGGCACGGCAACTTCTGGCCGACAACCGTCGCAGCTTAACGAGCATCGCCGTCGAACTCGGCTATGCGAGTCTCAGCCACTTCTCAGCCGCCTTCAAGCAGGCGACCGGCATTTCGCCAACTGGCTATCGCCGGAACCTGCCAAGCTGAAGCGGTACGGCTCCATCCTCACAGCATCTAATGACCGCCGTTCACGAGTAGCGTCTGACCGGTAATATAGTCGCTTTGGCTGCTGGCAAAGAACAGGATGGCGTTGGCAACATCTTCCGGTTGGCCGATCCGGCCCATGGGAATATCGGCGATGATGCTGTCGATAACGTTCTTCGGCATTTCGTCGATGGCCCGCGTTCGGATCGGCCCGGGTGCGACCGCGTTCACCGTGACCCTGAAAGGCGCCAATTCTCGGGCGACCGCCCTTGTAAACCCGATGACGCCAGCCTTCGCAGCCGCATAGTCCCACGATCGGGGAGAGCCGTTGACGGCCGATTCCGACGCGATATTGACGATTTTGCCAGAGCCGCGCGCCTTCATATCTGGGACCACCTGATGTGAGCAGAGAACGCAACTCTTCAGATTCACGGCAATCAGGAAATCGAACGTTTCGAGGTTTGCGGCGGCGAAGTCGGTCATCCGATTCCGGGAACTTTGCCCGACGCCATTTACGAGAATATCGATCGGCCCGAGCGCCTCGCGGACTTGCTTGAATGCAGAGCCGACATCCACGGCGTCGGTGCAGTCCAAGGGTATCGCAATGGCTTCGCGACCAAGTTTGCGAACTTCCTCGCAAACCTCCGCGACTGCGTTCGCATCGAAATCGAGCAGACCTATATGAGCACCGTCTTCTGCGAGGCGCAGTGCTGTGGTCCTGCCGATGCCGTTAGCCGAGCCGGTTATGACGGCCACTTTATGCTGCAGCATGTGGGTTGGCATCGTCGTCCCCGTGTCAGCCGTTGCGCCTGCCATTTGGCCGGGCGTGACCGTATAACGATTTGCAGGATGAAAATCGCACCCAATTGTGCGTCAATAGAATTCCGCAATGCGTGTTCGCTACGCGGCTATTCAGGCACGCAAAAAGCTAGTCCTCAGGCTTGGTAAGCTCGGTATGACTCACGCCGAGAGCTCGCGCGAGTTCGTATAGCGTAATGACTGTGGGATTGCGGCGGCCGCGCTCGAGGCTACTAAGGTACTGTTGACTGAAACCCGAGCGCGCTTCGACTTCTTCCTGAGTAAGCCCTTTCTCTCGCCGAATGCGCGCGAAATTTTTTCCAACTAATTCTCGCATGTCCATGCGAGAGAATTCGCGCATTTACACACTTTAAGTTTATCAACTATAATATGTAACCGAACGCCGTGGACCCCTCCGACTAAATCCAGATGCTAGGGTCATACGCGCGAGATTTTTTTCAGATAGCGAGTTCTCGCAAAATGGAAGTTAATCGCGACCCCCTCTTCATCCAGTTATTCGTTGATCACGCCCGCTCGCTTCGCAAATATCTTTTCACATTGGTGCCGAAAATGGATGTGGTGGAGGAGCTGACGCAGGAGGCGTTTCTTCGCCTCCAAATGTCAGGTCGTACGGACTTGGACTCGCCTCGTGGCTTTCTATTCCGCACGGCCCAGAACCTGGCCCGGGATCACTTGCGGCGCGCGCGCCGCATTCCGTTCGACCGGCTCGACGATCAAACGGCGGCTGGGTTCGCCGACGCGACGCCCTCGCCCGAAGAACAGGTGGCGCATCGCGAAGAGCTGGCCATCATGCGGACCATCATCATGGAGCTTTCACCCAAATGCCGTCAGGTGTTTCTGCTCGTGCGGCTCGAGGGCCTCTCGCATCGCGAGGTCGGCGCGGAGATTGGGATATCGCAGACCATGGTCCGCAAATATCTCGCTCGCGCGGTCGGCCATATTCATGCGAGACTGAGCGGACGCGGTCGCTAAGCCGCGCCGGTTACAATTAATCGTCACCGGACGGTGCGAACAGCTCCGGCTCCTTCGTCTAATGAGATTGAGCGTGTCCTGGGTGCGGGGGACTTGAGCGAATGACGCGAGACGCTTCGCGTGACGATCGGAACGCCGACGCGGTCGAATGTTTCCTTTGTTTGGTCGATCCGGATGCGGATCCCGGCGCACGCGCCCGCTGGACCGCTTGGCTCAGTGCCAGTCCTGAGAACCGTGCCGCCTATCACAATGTTCGCGATACCTGGAATCGGCCGATTCCAGCCGATGTCTGGCCGACCCATGCCGAAATCCTCGACGACACAGATGACGGGGACGGTGTCCTACCGCCGTCCGCGGACGGCTGGCGTCATGCGGTGGAGAACCGGTGGCGCGCGCTTCGCTCGAGCCCGGTGACGCGGTCTCTGACGGTTGTCGCTGGACTCCTGCTGGTTGCTGTGTTCGTCGGCAGCATCTGGCGACAATGGCCTGCAGGCGAATCGGCCCAACCGGTCGCCTATCAGACCACACGCGGCGAACAGCGCCGGATCGCTCTGGCAGACGGATCTGCGATAACCTTGGGGCCTCTGACCAGGCTCAGCATCACCGAAAACCAAGCTGGCCGCGCTGCGCATCTGGAGGCAGGTCAAGCGATCTTCACTGTAACGCACGATCCGCTGCGTCCATTCACGGTATCGGTCCAAAATGGTGCAATCACCGATATCGGCACGACATTCGCGGTGTCCCTCGAACCGGACCGGGCCGTCGTAACTGTCGTCGAAGGCGCAGTCTCGGTGGCAGTTCCCAAGGCCGGGGCTGTGGAATTGCATCACGATCAGCAGTTGTCATTTTCTTCCACCTTGGGGCCGGTGGCTTCGGTCAATGCACGCGCGCAAACCGACTGGGTGCGCGGGCGCTTGGCCTATGTCGATGAACCGCTCGCAGGGGTCGTTGCCGATCTCGTGCGCTACACCACGCGTGATATCGTGATTGCCGATGGCGACGTAGCTGGACTGCGTTATACCGGCACGATCGACACAGACTCGGTCGACCAGTGGATCGCGGTCCTAGCACGTGTATATCCGGTGGCAATCGAACGAAGCGGAAATCGATTGATTCTGCGGTCTTCGCCAAGAGGCTGATCTCTTTAGATAGCCGTTGTGAAATAAAGAATGCAGCTTTCTGGGTGTTCAAAATCGGAACCTGGTCGTCGTTCAGGGTACGCGCCAATGGGCGCTCAACGACAATTCGGGGGTTGGGGATGTCGCACGCTCATTGGCGCGGCAAGGGAAGACTGCGCTCTTCCCAGATCGTACTGCACACGCCTGCTTTCGCCGGTTTGGCATTCGGCTGCACGCTAGCCTGGGGAGCCGCCGGCGCCGCGCCCGTCGCATTCGATATCCCGGCGCAGGACCTTTCAAAAGCGCTGATCGCCTTTTCAGATCAATCCCATCTGCGGATCACCGTCGCGCCGGATATCGCCCGGGGACGGAACGCGGACGCGATCAAAGGGGTTTTCGAACCGGCCGATGCGTTGCAGGTACTGCTCGGCGCCGATCTCACCTATGAATTCATCGGCAAGGACGACGTTGTCGTGGAACCGCGCAAACACGCCGCCGTGGCGGCGCCGGTTGCCCCAGATCCGCTGCCGGAGACGGGCGTCGAAGAGATTGTGGTGACCGCGCAGAAACGCTCGGAGAAAATCCAGGCCACGCCGCTTTCGATCACCGCCTTCAGTGCGCTCGATCTGCAAAAGATGGGCTTCACCAACTTTGCCGACCTGACCAACAAAGTGCCCTCGCTGGCGATCACGCCCTATGCCTATGCCGGCTCTATTCTCGAGGTGTTCATTCGCGGCGTCGGCCAGAGTGATGTCGTGAATATCAGCCGCGATCCCGGTGTCGGGATCTATCTCGACGATGTCTATCTGGCGCGCAGCACGGCTCTGACCACCGATCTCGGAGACATCGAGCGGGTCGAAGTCCTGCGCGGTCCGCAGGGGACATTGTATGGCCGCAACACCATCGGTGGAGCGATCAAGTTCGTGACGGCGGCGCCGAGCGGCCGTTTCGATGCGAAGGAATCCATCGACTTCGGCAACTTCGGCTATATCCACACCCTGACCAGTGTCGATCTCCCGGAATACGACGGCTTCAGCCTGAAGGCGACCTTCGCCAAGACCGATGACGACGGCTGGGTCCGCAATCCCGGCGTCGGCGGCGACTACGGCGCGAAGGACGAGGAGGGCTACCGGATAGCTCTGCGTTGGCGTCCGGGCGATGCGGTCACGGTCGATTACGTGTTCGACTACGGTACCCAGCATGGAACGCCGAACTATATCCAGCGCGGCTACGACATTCCGGCCGATGACTATCCCGGCGTTACCGACACCGCGCCGCTGCAGCCGGGGCGGGTCACGCAGGGCTGGCGTCCCGTAGAAATCCCGTTGAAGGACGATTTCAAGGAATATGGTCATGCGCTGACGATAACTTGGGACATCTCCGACCAAGTTTCGCTGAAGTCGATTACTTCCTATCGCGAAGTCGATTCAAACTTCACGCTTGACACGTCCGAGGCCTTCAACCTGCCGCAGATCGAATATTACGTCCTGGCCGAACGCCAGGCTTCCCAGGAGCTGCTCCTATCCGGCAGCGACGACGATCTGGCGCTCAAATATACTCTGGGCGTTCTGGGCTTCATCGAGTCCGGCAGCCAGGTCTTTGGCTTCATGAACAACTCCTTTCTGCCGCGCCTGCCGCGTTTCAGCGATTTGACCTTCATGCCGGGTTCGGCGCGCAATTCCTCGGCGGGCGCCTATGCGAACGTTACCTGGACGCCTCCGATCCTCGATGATCGGCTCAGCGTCATCGTCGGCGGTCGCTACTCCGCCGATACGCGCTATGCGTCGGGCGGGTTCCTGGCGAGCAGCGGCTCGGTCAGCTATGGCAAGTTCGATCCGAGCGTTACCGTCGATTATCGCTGGACCGATGCGCTCCACACCTATGCGAAATATTCGCAAGGTTACCGGGCCGGAGGATTCAACCTCTATAATGTCGAGCTGCGGCCGTTTCAGCCGGAAACTCTCGCCGCCTATGAGGTCGGCTTCAAATCCTCCTGGGCCGGCGATCGCATCCGCTTCAACATTGATGCATTTCGAGAGGATTACAGCGATATCCAGGTGAATACAGTGGTACTCGATCCGGTCCTGCATTCTCTGGTGACGGTGACCGAGAATCTCGGCCGGGCAACCTACCAGGGCCTGGAAACCGATTTCAGCGTCATTCCGGTCGACGGGCTGACCTTGACCGCAAACTACTCCTATCTCGATGCAAGTACGCGCTCGTCGCTGACTCCGCTGCCCTTCGCGCCCCGGACGCAATATAACCTCGGCGCCGAATATCGCTTCGGGACTTTCGGGCCCGGCGTCCTTTCAGCCCTTGTCGGATGGAGCTGGATCGGGCGGGAGACCGCCGGCGCGGGCCCGCTCTCGGGATACGGGCTGGTGAATGCCCGCGCAACTCTCTCGGAGATCGCGGTCGGATCGGGAACCCTCTCGGTTGCGCTCTGGGCCAAAAACCTCGCCGACCGCCGCTATATCTATGTGAACAGCGGATTCGAAGCGATTGCTTATGGCGAGCCGCGCACCTTCGGGGTCAATCTCACCTATGCCTATTGACGTCGTGAGGGCCGGCGAGATTGCCGAGCTTAATGTGACGGAAGGCGCCCATCAGCGAGGTTCGGAGATGGAAATGGTGGCGGACGGTATGGTTCGTTTCCCGGCGTTCGACCTGCCGCTCTCCAGCTATATGAGTGAGCCGGCGCGCCGCGAGTTTTGCAGACGCGCGCAGCGTATGCCGCCGGTCGGTCACGACCGGACGATCGCTCAGTATCGCGCTGCGATGGACGAACATTTCTACAAGCCGCGGCTTGCCCGCGCGCTCGCGCAATTTCCGGCCCATATCCGGGAGGAGAGAATCGCGGGCGTGCGGGTCCATCGGGTGACTCCGCGAGCCGGCGTCGCGCCGCACAACCGGGCGCGGCTGCTCATCAATCTTCATGGCGGTGGGTTCTGCGTAGGGGCTGGCGCCGGCGCTCTCCTCGAATCAGTGCCGATCGCGGTCGCAGCGGGAATCGAGGTGGTGGCGGTCGACTACCGGCAAGGCCCCGAATTCGAATTTCCCGCGGCAAGCGAGGATGTCGCCGCCGTCTATCACACCTTGCTCGAGTGCTTCACGCCCGCATCGCTGGGGATCTTCGGCGTCTCAGCCGGTGGTGTGCTGACTGCCATGACGATAGCCTGGTTGGACCGCCATAACCTTCCCAAGCCCGCCGCAATCGCGCTCATCAGCGCGCCGGCGGACAATATCTGGGGCGGTGATTCCCGCTTCACCGTTCCCCCGATGTTCGATATGCCCTCGCCGTCACCGGATCCTAATCCGCCACCTACCGGCATGCCCTATGTGCGGACCGCCGATCTCTGCAATCCCCTGGTGTCGCCGACTGTTTCGCCCGAGCTCCTCGCGCGCTTTCCGCCGACTCTCATCATTACCGGGACCCGGGCAGGGGAGATGAGTGCGGCGGTGCATAGCCATGCACGTTTGGTCAGCGCCGGGGTCGATGCGTCGCTGCATGTCTGGGAGGGGATGTGGCACGGCTTCACCGAGGATTTCGAGTTGCCGGAGGCGCAAGAGGCGTTGTCAGTCCTGCTACGTTTCTGGAATCGCCATCTCGGTCTAACCGGCTAGCGCCGAAGACTCTCCCGCCAGTCTTCAGGGACTTTGCACAAACTTTGCAGAGCCTTAACACCTGAGGCGTCTCGCCATGCCTATCCTTTCGGACTTCAATCCGATAGGAGGCGGCTATTTCGAAAGTGCATTCAGGCTTCGCGGTATCGCGCACTGCTCCAGCTGAACGGAAGTTTTCGCGATGACAGGCGCTGGCGCGACGGTCTGCTCGCCGAACCAGGTGATGGTCGCGCGGCTGCAGGCGCGCGGATTTGCAGCAAATGTTCCATTGCTCCTGCGCGCCCGAGGCGATCTCGATCGTGACACGCTGCGCGAAGCGCTCCAGATGGTCGTCGATCGGCACGCGATTTTGCGCGCGACCTTCGAATTCGACGGCGACCTACTGATGCAAAAACCGGATCGACCCTGTGCCGTCGTCATGAAATGGGAGGATCTGGCCGACCTGCCGGATCCTTTGACCGAAGCGCAGGCCGCAATCCGCCGGACATGCCGCGAAGTGTTCGATAGCAACGAAGCGATTCGGCTGCGCCCATTTGTTTATCGGTTGGGCGTCCAGGATCATTTGATCGCAGTCGTCTTCGACCACCTCGCCGCCGACGGAATGTCGCTGGCGACTGTGATCGCCGAATGGCGCGCTTTCTACCAGGCGATCGAAGCGGGCACACCGCCCACGGTTTCTGGTTTGGCACAACAATATAGCGCGTTTGCCACCTGGCAGCGCGATTGGCTTCACAGCATCCATGCCGAGCGCCACCGCGTCTGGTGGACAAATCAGTTGCGGGACTTGCCTGGCTCCGCCGTAACGGGGGTTCGGTCGGGAGGACCGTTTGTCGCTCGAGCGATCGCGTTCGACCTCGGCGCCACCGTCAGCCGGCAAATCTCTACCCTCTGCGTTCGTCATCGCGTCACGCCTTTCATGGCGTTGTTGGCGGCCTATCTCCCGCTAGTCGGATCGCTCGTGTCCGAGCGCACGGTCCTCATCGCGACAGTCCGGGCCAATCGAAGCCGTGAAGACTTCCGCGGCACGGTCGGCCATTTCGCGAACTTGACCCCCTTAAGACTGATGCTCGATCCGAATAGCTCTGCGGACCAGTTGATTGAAGATGTCGCGTCGGTCTGCCGGTCGAGCTATGCCCATGACGAATTGCCGTTCCTCGAACTTGCGGCAATTGCCTCCCATGTTGGTCTGCCGGCATCCGCGCTAGCCGAGTTTTCCATCAACTTCGTGCCGTTCCCGACCGAGCCGGTCGCCTGGAGTTCTGGTCTTTACCTCTCGCAGCTTTGGGGTTTTCTGGACCAGGAGCCGCTCGCAACCGGGCGGCTCGCCCTCTTTGTCCGCCAGGAAGGCGACCGCCTCGGTGGGGCACTGATCTATGACCCAAGAACGATCGGATCGGACTGGGCCGAAGCTTTCCCCGGACGGCTCGCGGCGCTGACCGCCATGCTGTCCCGGTCGCCGGCGCCGAGCGTCGGGGACCTGCTGTCGATCGGAGTGTGAGCGCATGGGCCGGTCGACGCCCCTGATGATGTCGCGCCAAACAACTCTTCGTTGGCGTCCTTCCAGGCTCGGTAATCTTACAGTTGAAGGGGAGACGATAGGTAAAAACTCAAGAACGCAGACAGACTAACATATCGACTATAATATATCGAAAATGCAGATTTTATGTACTGTGGTCTATCGAGATAAAGGATTTTGATAGTCTATGAGCTATGTACAGCGCGCAATTCTACTTAGCCGTGGATATGGATCTTGACCGCGGCAATTGTTCAACGATGGCTGTATGATCTAACCACACCAGAGGATGGCTGAGCTTTTCAGATAATCTTTCATGCTTGGAGCACGACTAGGGGCATGACTGCATCGCGCGGACGCTCGCGGTAGACGGTATCACCGGCGCGCGTCCGTCGTCGAAAAATCTCGGTAAGTTACATTGTAGTTATCAAAAAGGATAGCTATATTGAGACTTATGAAACGGAGAGACCTCAACGAGAAGCTTGCCCAAGCCGATATTGCCGGCATCTGGGCCTTCACGCCCCCCAGCTTCTCGACGCTGATGGGCGGAGTGGATCCTGCCTACCTAAAGTTGATGATGAAACGACTCTCTGACCAGGGGGTGCTGATCCGCGCAACGAAGGGCATCTACGTCAATCCCAATGCCCGGTCGCGGCCGGCGGATGTTCGACGTGGTCTACTACGCTTCCTGCGACCGCGTGAGATCAGCTACGTAAGCCTGGAAGCTAAACTTTCGGAGGCGGGGGTCATTTCGCAAATGACGACCGCGCTCACCTGTATGACTACCGGATCGCCGGGACGATTCGATACGCCTTGGGGCGCCGTAGAGTTCACCCATACAGATCGTAAGATCGAGGTCGGAACCGACGTCGTCTTGAATGACGGAACACTGGAAGCAACGGTCCGCATTGCCGTTCGCGACCTGCGCCGTGTCGGCAGAAATCTGGGTTTGATTGATGAAGAAATTCTTGCTGACGCTATTTCTGAGGAAGAGAGCTTAGATGAGCAATAAAGCGAGCGGGCTAAAAAGCGCGATTGAAGCCTTCATCCAACGCCGCGGCATCGAAGCGAGCATGGATCAGAATTTGATGAAGGAAGCCATTCACCTACATCTTCTGTCTGCGCTATCCGAAGCTGGCGTTCTCCAACACGTCATCTTTCAGGAGGGAACCGCTCTACGCCTATGCTATGGCGGTGAGCGTTACAGCGAAGATCTCGACTTCGTCTGTGGCAAGGCTGGCGCCTATCTGAAAGACGTCGAGTTCGACGCCCTCGTTGAAAAGGCGCTCGAAACCACGAAGCGAACTCTGCAGCGCGACTTCGACATCGACGCCGCGCAAATTGCTCTAAAACGTCCCGCGCAACCGGAGCTAGTCAAGGGAAGTGACATCACCGTTACCGCATGGCAGATCATTGTGCCGGTCAATCCGACCCCCAAGACACCCAAGTCACGTATCAAGATCGAGTTCACCAACGTCCCATCTTACGACTCCAAGCCACTGGTGGTCAGTGCGACCCCGGGCCTGGTCCAGATTCAAGACGTGATCCTCAACGTTGAGACCCCGAACGAGATCCTCGCTGACAAGGCGGTCGCGTTAACCGCAAGAACGGCTCTCAAATTCCGCGATGTGTGGGACGTCTGGTTCCTGATCAACAAGCTCAGTGCGACACCAAATCGCGAGATGGTTTTGAAGAAATTTTCCGACTATGGCACCTCCAATATTGCCGCGAAGGCAATGGCCCGTCTGGATGAACTCGCAAAAGATGCGACAGCGACAGCGTTTTGCGCCGAGATGAAACGCTTCCTTCCGTCGGCGCGGGTCGCACAGATGGCGCAAATGAATTTGCAGCGCGCAATGCTTTCGGATAGCGCCGATCTTATTCAATGGACTGTTGTGTAGAGCTGCGGCAGTCGTTTACTCGGTCAATCGGCGCGCGATCCGCGCCTTCAGCCTGTCGAACTAGTGTCGTTCCATTTCGCCGCATTTCAAAGCGGTCACCACTCTACGCTTCCGACGGTCCTACCGCGACGGATTTGAGCGGAATTCACAGCTAGGCAGATTTGCGCCATGAACAAAATCGTATTGCTGTCGGAGCCCGACAAACTCTCGACCGCCGCTTCGCACAGATACCGCAGGTGGAGAGCTCTTCGCCGCCCGTACGCGGCTGGATAAAGGCCATTCGCGAAACACTTGGTATGACGACGATTCAACTCGCCAAAAGACTGAGAGTGAGCTCGCCGGGCCGTCGAAAGACGCCTCGTTCCAGGCGTTCGAGCCAGCCGGCGCCGACATAATGAACGGCGAGATCCGCGGAGATTCCGAGTTTCGCTAGATCCTGCGACGCCATCGGTGTCCCTGCCGGTACTTCTGCAAAGAGTGTCCTTAGACTATTAGCTCATGTCGTAGTCTGACTACGATAACTAAGAATATTCTAAATATCTGCGCTCCCCGGCAAGACGCGACTCCGCGTTCGTCCGGCCTTTGGTGAAGCTTAATCCTAACTTCACACACTTCCCTGTCCGTTTCTTTACCGTTGCACTCCCGCACGAAGCGGAGCGCGGGGAGCGGTTGAATTCGCTGCCATAACGCGCATCGGACCTGAAGACTTGAAGGGAGGATATTCATGCCGGCAAACACGACACAATCCGCCGTTCGATCCCAGCGCTTTCGCCGCCAAAATATAGAAATGCTTGAATACGTTCCGGCACAACCGGTGCCATCAGCATCCCCGGCCTGCCCGGACGGGCGCGATTTCGATCGGTACCGGCATCTCCTAGACCTCGATCGCGCCGGCTGGGCGTGGGAGTGGCTGCGGCGCAATCCCGCATATGCCGCGTGTGGGCCGCATATGACGAAACCTGCTGCCGGCCACCAGGATCGGCCCGCGGTGACCATGTTGCAGGATACTGGATGGGGCGACCCCTGGGGTTTGTGCTTTTGCAGAAACCGCTGATCGCCCTGCTCTCCAGGCGCGCTTGGTCTGGAATCGGGCCTTCGATCGATCTGTTCTGATTGCCGAGGCATTGCCAGCATCCGCAACTGCAGGCGACAGATTCGATATTTCTAAAGTCGCCGCCGCGGTTTCCATCGCCATCGCACAGGGCGGCTGTGAGCGCGTCGCGCTGTCCGACGGCTATCGCCGAATTCGCCTCGATATAGTGAGCGGCTCTGTCCTGGATGGACCCGTCTCTCTGCGCTATCGGCTTGGCGATGGACGGGAACTGGATCCGCAATTGCTTACCTTGCGTCGATTGCAGCTTCTGCGACGGACAGGCCGCTTTGCGCGCACGCTATTCCCGCCTGAAAAGATGGCTCCCCGCTGGGTCGCGGCGCTGCGCGTTTGCGACGCTCTCGCCACGGGCGTCAGCCAGCGCGAACTCGCCAATTTCCTATTTGGACCGCTTGCGGCACACGCGACTTGGCGCGGCGATTCAGACTTTCTCCGCTTGCGAGTTCAGCGACTGGTTCGCATCGCTCGGCGCATGACGCAGAGCGCTTATATTTCATTATTGCCGTAACTGTCGTCCCGCGATTTCGCGGTGTTGGATGATCAACCATCTTACATCGGCGCTGATCATGAAATGACGCAATTCGCGGTCTCAGTGATCGAGATTTGTAAGGCGAAACTTTTTTTGTACGCCACAGTGCGACTAAGCGCGACCTACGCTCGAAAACCGACTTTATCTACGCCAATGTACGACATAACACGTTGATATATAATATAAAAAGAGTTGACTCGTGCCGCGCTCGCGATCAATTTCTCGGGATCGAACCTGCTGCCGAGAGGTCTCACAGATGGTCCGCCCACACTTCTTGATCCTGATAATGAGCACTTGCGCGCCACCCGCTGCTTTCGCGGACGGGGTCGCGAACATGCTTCCGTCCGGGCAGGAGTCCGCCCCTTCGCCATCCGCGAACTGGCCGGTCGCGATCTCTTTCAGGAACACGCTCAAGGCCTGGGCCCGACGCCAGGGTTGGCCGGCGCCGCAATTCCTGACGGAGGCAGATTGGCCGGTCGATATTCCAGGATCGGTGACCGGCCCGATTGAGAATGCCCTTCGGATTCTTGCTGAGGGCTTCGCAAAATCACCGACGCGGCCGCAGATCGAGATCTCCGCCAATCACGTCATCGTCGTGTCCGAGTTCGGTCCGGAATAATGCCCAGGTCGTCTCTTCGCCGCTCAGTATCGATCATTGCATCCGTGTCGGTGCTTGCCGGTTGCACCTTGATCGATACCGAAAAAAAAGAGCAGGACATTGCGCGTGCGGCCGACAGTTTCAATGACGCCAGACCTTCGGCTGCGAACCACGATATCGTCGCAGTGGTGACAACGCCGTATTTCGGCAGCCGGGTTGTGCGCTCGGGTCATGGCGCAGCGCTTCCCGGGGATATAGCGGCGCTGCGCTTGACCGTCAGACGTTCGAGCCCGTCTAGCCTCGAACAGATCGCTGAGGCTTTGAGCCACACCTCGGGTCATCTGTCGATCCGTGTCGAAGGTCGTGTTGACGCGGTCCCCGACAGCTTGACCGGTTCGGCAGCAGGTCCTGCTGTCGCTCTGCTTGCGCGCGCCAATGGCGCATCCGGCCTGCCCGCACCCGGGCAAGTCACCTCAAGCGGCAGCGCACCCCTCGGTTCAGATGACGATAGATTCGTGCCGGATTTCCGCGATATGCCGCTGGAAACCATCCTCGATGCGCTATGTCAGCACTTCGACTGCGACTGGTCCTATGCGGATGGGCGGATCACAATCTTCCGCCAAGTGACCCGTGTATTCGAGGTCCGGGCCGATCCGTCGATCAAGCAGCTCACCTCCGAGGTCTCCGGAGCGACGCCGAGTCCGGCGCAGACGAGTTCCGTCGGCGGCGGAAGCACGGGCGCAGGAGGTGGTTCGGGCTCGGGCGGCGGCAGTGGCGACAGCGGCAGTTCGAGCCAGCAGACCAGTACCAAGATCGACCTCGATGTCTGGAAGGAAATCGACTCTACTCTTGGCGCGCTGGTATCCGCGCCCGGCCGCTTCGTCACGCAGCGCGCCGCCGGAGTCGTGACCGTAGTCGCGCCGCCGGCGACAATGCGACGGGTCGCCTCCTACTTTGAGGCGCTGAACCGGAGCCTGGCAGCCCGGATCGCGGTCGAGATTACCGCGATCTATATCAACACCGACCGCAACGACGATTTCGGCATTTCGCTGAATGCGCTCTTCAAGGATTCGAAAACAGGCCTGATCTACGGACTGTCTGATGTCGTCCCATCTTTCAACGGAACGATCGGGAGCGCCAACTTCGCAATCTCTAATCCCACGAGCGAGTGGAATGGCACGACAGCTGTCATCAAGGCGTTGGCGACGAACAACAAGCTTGCGGATGTCCAGACGGGGTCGATCATTACCCAGAACGGCGTGCCCTCGTCGCTCAAGCTCACAACCAACACCGACATTATCCGATCGGTCCAGTTCAGCACCGTCGCTCAGGCCGGTGCCGCGACCACGGCCGCCCAGGCTTCGACGATCCCGACCGGCTTTTCACTGCAGATTCTGCCGCGCATTGTCGGCAGCTCCGACATTTCGCTGATCGCCAGCGTCGAGAATTCGGCAATCGCCAGCGAAACCCAGCAGTCGGTCGGGCAGGGGGCCTCAATTGACCTCTTGACCACCACCGAGCGCAATTTCTCGATCAATGTCATCGTCGGTTCCGGAGAGCAGATCGCCTCGCTGGGCTACGACCAGTACACGGCCAGCCGAACCCAGAGCGGGTTGGGCTGGTTCTCCAACCCGTTCGACGGCGAACAGAAGGCCGGCCTGGTCCGCACGCGTCTGCTTCTCATACTGCGCGCTGTCATCCTAAACGGACCGCCGGTGCAGACGGTAAACCGGCCCTCCGCGACCGCCGAGTTATTCGACAATCACGGCTTCCAGGGCGAATGACTATGGCCAGCGAAACGCCTGGGAGCACCGAACTTCTGAGGGTAGGCGGACGGACCTATGCCTTCGGCTTGCGCTGGACTTCGGGCGTCGCGCGATCGACGCTGGGCGCGGAAGCGAAATCCGCGGCGCTGGCCGAAGGGGCGAACTATGTCGCCATCCACCGCGCCTATGGCCAGTTCGGGTTGGCATTGATCCCCGGCGTTCCTGCCGGTCTGCGTGGATGGTGCTATCGGCCCCGCAGCGGTGTGGCGGCGATTGCGGCCAATGCCGGGGCCGCGACGCTCGCTGCCTTTCCGCTCGATGACGGACGCTGGCTGGTGATCGCGATCGACCGGAAGGGCATTCTGCCCGACGGTGACCTGGTCGTCGACGACGCCGAACAAGCGAAGGCGCGGATCACCCGTCTGATTGCGCAGAGCCCGAATAGTTGGCGCAGGAAATTCCTGCCGGTGGAATGGGGCGTCGCGGACTCCGGGACGATAGATCCGAAAACGCTTTTGTCAGGCGCGGCCGGCGTAAAATTGACCCCGCTCTGGGTGCTGGCAGATCGTACACGGATTGGGCTTCGGATCGCAGTTTCAGCGTTGATCATGTCGGCACTCGTTTTGATGGCTCTTCGGATCGGATCCACGCCGGCGCCTGTCGCGGTTGTGCCCTTTCAGGCGCCGAAGGCCCTCCCGGCGCTCTGGACCCCGGCTGGGCTCACCCTCGATGCCTGTCTGTCGGCGCTGCGGCAGGCGCAACGCTATAACGCCGTGCCGGGTTGGATACCGACCAAATACACCTGTCGGAGCGGGCAAAGTCTCGTCATCGACTTCTCCCGCCGCGGCGTCGGCCAGATCAGCCTTATGCGCAGCCTTTTGCCTGCGGCCCAGCTCTCCGACGACGGGCGCGCCGCCGTGCTGGCGATCCCACTCGATGGACTGCCCCGGTTATCGTCAATCGGCGCCTTCGCACCGCGCGAGCAATACCGGACCGTCGGCCTCGACCTTTCGCAGCGGCTGAACGGCGCCTTCACCCTACAGGTGGGCAGGACACAACTGCCCGGTGAATCGGACATGACGCAGCCGAACCAGACTTGGACGTTCTTAAACTGGACCTATCAGACCCAGGCGCCGGCGATTGTCTGGTCCGGTGCGCTCGCGCGACTTGGGGCGATCAGTGTCGACACGCTCGTACTCAACCCCTCGGATAATCTCTGGCAAATCACGGGAAGCCTCTATGCAAGCCAATAGCCGACTCGTCCTGCTCGCGATATTGGCCTCGGGTTTTGCGCAAGCCCAGCCCATTCAGGTCCCGGTAGGCCATGCCATCCCACCGAATTCGAACGAGAATCTTATGCCGATCGCGGTGCCACCGGCGCCTATGCAGCTTGCGCCGCTGAGCCCGGACTTCCAAGCGGCAATGGCCAACAGCCAGTTGGCGACCTATCGCTACACCCAGCTGACCGAGCAGGCGTTGGCGCTCAAGAAACTCTGCGACACCGGTTTCGGGCCAGCGGATATCTGCCCGAGAGCCGCGGCGGCTAGCGGTCCGGCGACGGCCGCACAGGCCGAGCTGCCGACCGTCACGGAAATCACGGGAACACGAAGCGGATTGAGCGCGGTTCTGGCGTTGCCCGATGGAACCCATATCGAGGTGCGTGCCGGCTCGATATTGCCCGACGGACGCCGCATCGCCGCGGTGTCGGACGACGACGTCCGCCTCGTGCGGGAGAGCGGCAGCGACATTGTCCTGTCCTTTGCCGGTGGCGAATTGAAATGAGCATGTTCGTTGACGGACTGTGGGCGGGGCGGTCCTCACTGCGCTTTTGGGAGGGGCGCCGAGGCGCGGAACAGCCCAGCCTCGCATTCAAGGATTTGGCGCCTTTGTGCGGCGCTGCATGCGCGGGCGCCACGGTTTGTCCAGCAGAGTCCAAAGCCGATATTCTGACCGCGCCCGGCGAACCCTTGGGCGATATAGCCGACACGCTCCGGCGCAATGTCGCCGTGCTGTCTGATGGCACTTTCTATATCCATAGCGCGGCGATTAGCGATCCTCAGGCGCGATCGCTCAAGGACCGCGCCCGGCGTCTCGGCATCGCGCTCAAAGACCCGGAACCGGTCGAACTCTGCGTCATCCGTGAGCTCTACGGCACGGCAGCAGTTCGGCGCATCGGCGATGCCGAAGGTATCAAGGCGCGTTTCGTCGCCATGATTGCCGAGGCGGTCGCGGTTCGGGCCTCCGATATACAGGTCAAGCTGAACGAGGAGATAGGCACGGCCGAGGTCCGCTTCCAGATCGACGGATTCCTCTCGGGCGTGGTCGAGGAATTTCACCGTGACGAGCTCGAGGCGCTGATCACAACCGCCTTCTATTACGGCGACAACGGCGATGCGACGCCCAACCCCAGCCGGAACCAGAAGGTAACGGTGAATAAGCCGCACAAGCTACCGGAGGGCGTCTTCTCGCTCCGGCTCCATTTCGCCAAGCTGGCGAGCGGCCGGCATCTCAATATCCGCATCGTCTATGAGAAACTCGCTGTCGGCGGTCAGGGCCTTGGCGCGCTCGGCCTACCCACCCAGACGTTGCGGACGCTGCTCTATGTCCAGACGCTCGCAAAAGGCCTGCTGACCATCGGGGCCCCGACCGAGCACGGAAAATCGACTACCCTCACACTGTGGCTGGGAGACTTGCTCGATAGCCGTTGTGGCAGGCTCACCGTGGCGTCAGTCGACGATCCGCCCGAGGGCCTCGATCCCCGCATCATCTATTTTCCGGTTCATGACGGCGGAGGGGAGGAGACAGACAGTTTCGCCGAGGCGCTAAAAGCATCCCTCAGGATCGCACCGCATGTGGTGCGCGTCGGCGAATGCCGAGAGGGTCCACCAGCGAGAATGGCATTCGACGCCGCCAATACCGGCAAGCTCGTCAGCACCACAATCCATTGCGCCGGCGTTCTCGATATTCCGAGCCGCTACGAGGAACTGGGCGTGCCGAGCCTGCTGGCCTTCAGTGCGGAGCGCCATGCCTGTTGGTACTCGCAGCGGCTGGTTCCCAAACTCTGTGCCGGCTGTCGGCGTAGGTTGGTGGAGGCATCGGCCGAGGATCCCCGGCTCGACGTGCTGCGCGAGCGATTTTCGGCGGCACTCGGGAACGTGGTCGACGACCTCTTTGCACGCGGCGTCGGGTGCAGCGACTGTTTGTCGAAATCGCGCAAGATCGGTATCGCGGGGATCAAGGGGCGGCAGCTGATCGCCGAAATCCTGCTCCCCGACAGGCGGATCTGCGAGTTGTTGCGCGCCCGCCAATATGATGATGCTCGCCGTGCGTGGTTGGTCGAATGCGGCGGTAGTTCGATGGCGATCGTCGGCCATCCTTATCTCCTGTCCGGCGCAATCGGCGTCCAGGAGTTTGTATCCTATGTCTGCAGCGCCGAGGATCTGAGACGCGATCTTGCGCTTCATGCCCTGGCCGGATGCGCACCATGACCGTGGACCCGGATTATGTTGCCGGTGGGGACGACGCGGAGGCGCTCGCGTGTCTCGGAGCCCAGCTTCCGCGCTGGCGGATTCTGTTGGCGGAAGCGCTTTTCAACGGACGTGAGCGCCTCGACTTCTACGACATCTTCGCGACCTATCTCGATCGATCGGTCCGCCAGCCCGAGGCGCTCGCCGAGATTCGCGCCATCGAGATCGAAGGCCGCCTTCCGATCCTCTATTGGACGCGACCGCTCACGACGGCGATACCGCACTGGCTCTCCCGGATACTCGATCACGGCGAAAATTTCGGTGCCGTGATGGCCGCGTGGCTGCCGCACGACGAGGCGATGATATTCGCAGCCATGGCCGAGGCAGGCCTCACCGGTCAAAGCTTGCGCGATTTGGCCAGACTGTCGGAGCGGCAGACGGCCTGGAAAAATTCGCTGCGACGTGCCCTTACTCCGCTGTTGGGCGCTAGCATCATGTTCGTCGCCGGATTCTGGTACTTGTCGAGCAGCCTTTTCCCGTCTCTGTTTTCCGCGCTGCCCCAGGGCGTGGCTCTTGAAGGTCCGGCGGCCACCCTCAAGGCGACATCGGATTTTTTCGCGCGCTTCGGACCCTATCTGCTCGCCTCGATTACTCTGTTGCCTTTTGGCGTCGCCCGCTTGCTGCCGCGCTGGAAAGGCAGTCTGCGAAAGGTCGTCGACAATCTTCCGCTTTTCAGTCTGTACAAGAGCTGGACGGGTTTGGGTTTCCTTCTGTCGCTGTCGGCGCTGCTCAAGGCCGGCGTTTCGCTGCGAGAAGCGCTCGAAGTGCTCGAAAGCCGCTCGCTGCCCTATACGGCAGAGCGCCTTCGGGCTGTGCTCGTGCGGGACGACGCCTATCTCGGCCAGGCACTAGCTCAAAGCGGTTATGGCTGGCCGGACCCGCGCACGATCAGGCTCGTGCGCCACTTTATCGTCTCGGATCGGCCGGGCGATACGCTCGCCGAGCTCGCCCAAACATCGACAGAGCGGCTGGACGGGCGCCTCAAGCATCTCTCCGTCGCGATCGCCTATGCCGTGCAGATCGCAGTATTTGCCGTCATCTTCTGGTTCCTAGAGGCGACGAACCAGTTGTCGGACCTGGTCCAATCCACCACGACCTCCTAGGAAACCCATCATGCGCGACCTCATCGGCGTCGGACTAGCCCTGTTTTTGGGCGTGATCGGCATCTTCTTTGCTTACGGCGTGTTCGGCTCGTCGAACAGCAACAGCCAGATCCAGGAAACCTTCCTCGAGTTGCAGCAGGCACGAACCGAACTCTCGGCCTATGCCAATCAGAACGGCGGCTATGGCAGCGCGGCCTTCACCAATGCCCAGATCATCGCCCTACAACTGCTTCCCTCGACAGCCACCGTCGGCGGCGTGCCGACTGACCAGTGGAAAGGCGCCATAAGTCTGACGGGCAACAGCAGCAACTTCTTTGCTGATTACGCCAATCTCGATTCATCGTCCTGCACCAAGCTCCTCACCAAGACGCCCGCCAATTCGGGCGTCACCGGGATCGCGGTCGCCACGACAGTCGCTGGGTTGGCGGCCGCCGCGATCAATGCTTTGCCGATATCGGCGGGGACCGGAACGACCGCATGCGCCGCCGCGACCAACGCGGTGCGCTTCGTCATTCAGGGTTGATGAGGGTGACCTCCAGCGCAACCGTGTCCTGCTTCGCGCCGGGAGTCTGCGACCGGCGCGCCAGCGTGCCATGAGCGGCCGATGTATCAACTCGCCCCTTTGCTCCTGACGCTGGCGCTGTTGATGCCCTGGACTGCTCCCGCTGATCCGGGAAATCGGATCGCAGCCGCCAACGCTGCCGACGGGCTGGCGGAGCAGGCGCTGATCTATCATCAGGCTGCTCTTGCCTATGTATTGGCCCACCCCGGCGTAAGCGGCTCGGTCGGCCCGCCGGTCCTGCCTTCGGCCTGGACTGCGACCGCGATCGCAGCCTGTGCCGATGCGCAGGGTGTCGCCACCTACGTCGTCGTGCCGATGACCCTCTCGAAGCCGGCCGTCGCCGCCGCGATGGGCAGGTTGTGGGGCGGCTTTCCGCTCGTCGGCCAGGCGTCGTCGAACAAGCTCGTCAATCCTTATAATGGGCTTTCCCTGGCATTGCCGTGCCTATTGCCGGACCAGACACCAGTCATTTACAGCCAGACAGGAGGCTGACGGCCGATGCGCGATCTGACCGGTGCCGCTTTGGCAATTGTTCTCAGTCTGCTCGGCCTGCTCTACGCCGCGCCGCAGATTGAGCGCAATTCGCGCCTGCTCCTGGATGCCCCCAACGCCTATCAGATTCAGAGCTTCACCCAGGCCGCCAATGCCTATCTTTCAGTACCGGCGACATTCACCGCGGTCGCTGCGGCTGCGGCAATAGGCAATATTCAGATCTCCGCCGCCACGCTAATCGGGGCGGGCGCCTTGGACCCCAGCTTTGTCGATCGCAACGGTTACGGCCAAAGTCATGTCGTCATCGTTCATCAGGTCGGCCCGAATGGCCTCCAAGCGCTTGTGATGACCTGCGGCGGAACCGCGATCCCCGATCAGAACACGCGTCATATGATCGAACTCGCCGGCGGTGCCATCAAAGGCGGCGGGATTCCGGCTATCGGCATTCTCTCGACGAACGCTGCGGTAGCGATCGGCGCCAATGGCGGCCTCAGCATAGCGCTCTCGAATTTCGGAGGGACCGCATGCGCACCGAAGCCCGGTCATTTCGGTGCCGCGCTCTATTTGGACGGCAGCCAGATCATCCCGCCCTACCTGTTCGCGAGCCCCGTGCCCGGTGCTGGTAATGGGCCCAACACCATGAACACGACGCTTTATCTGGGTGGGTACGACATCCAGAATGTGCACGACGTCTATTCATCGACCAAGCAGCGCTGGCTGGGCCAGGCGATCCAGGATGCGGTCCAAGGACCGGATGGCTTAGTTATCGCAAAGCCGACCTGCCCCAACGGCGTTCCGCAGATCTTCACGAGCCCGGTCGCTTTCTCCGACAACGGCGTGGGCTTACCAGTTATCGGCGTTCAAACCTACGCCATCGATAACGGGGCGAACTGGACCGCGCATCTCATCGTGACGACTCAGAACAGCGCCGGTACCGGTACGACCCAGGTCACGCCAAGCGCCGCCTATGGCCAGATCCTGGCGCTCGCGAAATGCACTTAAACCGAGGGAAGTTGAATATGACCAATCGATTCGGGTGTTCAGTCGTCTTCGCCGCGCTGCTGGTGAGGACCGCACTTGCGGATTCGACGAGTTACGTCCCGCACAACACCGGATTCACCCTGCCGAACGCGCAGCAATCGGTGACAGCGACTTCGGCTCAGACAGCAGCAACCGCCAACTACGCAACCACAGCCGGGTCGACCGGTTACGCGACGACGGCGGGCACGGCCAGTACTGCTACCAACGCGACCTATGCCACATCAGCGACGAACGCGATTAATGCAGCCAATGCTGCCTACGCGACGACAGCGAATACTGCCAACGCCGCTTCCTATGCGACCAATGCCGGCACGGCCTCCCAGGCCGTGGAATTGACTCCGGGAAATAACTGTCCGGCGGGCACGGCGCTCAGCGTCACGAACGGTATTCTCGGTTGCGTGAGTTCGGTCACGTCCATTACTGGCAGTTTGAACGGTGCGCAGATCGTCGGAAACATCACCAATGTCGGGAGCATCACCGCCACGGGTAATGTCGTTTCGAACGGCTATGTCTACGGAATTGGAGGAATATTTACCGATAATGCAGTCTTCTCGAATATCTATGTCGGGCGCCAAGGGGGAGGGAATGCCACCTTCTACGGCGTGGCGACCTCGGCCAATTATGCGGCATCGGCGGGTTCTGCGACTTACGCGGCGAGCAGCGACGTCGGGATCCTGCATCAGATCGGGGCAATAGGTGATGGTTCGAGTTTTTACTGCGACGCAGGCTATCATATCGTCTTCTACGATTTGAATGTGTTTTCGACGAATAACGCGTATTTCTACCAGTGCATTCAAAATGGGTACTAAGTGACATGTTGCTCGCCCCCTTGACCGCGGCCTGCCTGGCGACCGCAGCGCATGCCTATCAGCTCCCCCCAATTGCGCTGTACGCGATTCTCAAGACCGAAGGCGGGCACGTGGGCCAGATCGTTCACAACCGTAACGGGACCGACGATCTCGGGCCTTTCCAGATCAATACGGGCTGGGGGCCTGCAATCGGCCGCTATTGGCGGATGCCGGTTCCGCAAGCGCTTGAACGAGTTAAGGATGACGGATGCGCTAACGCCATCATCGCCTCGGCGATTCTTCGCAAGTTCCTGAACGAAAGCCGCGGCGATCTTCCAAAAGCGATCGGCTTCTATCATTCGCACTCTGAAGGTCTGGCCGCGTCGTACAGGATTATGGTGTTTCGAACGGCCGCAGAGTTCGCAGCCGATTCCCGCGACAGTCGCCGGCCTGGCCAATAGGCTGCCGCTTACCACTTCCAGGTCGTTATCCGAGCTAGAGCCAGACTCCGACATCTTGTTCATTGAGAACGGGGGACGCTCCAGCACATGGCCAGCCGAATGATCGCTCTCGCGGCATGTTCGGCGTCTTTACTGCGCGAACTCGCCAAGGCGGTTCGCGCAGCCCTGCCGGAGACGACCGCGCGGGTCGAACCGTCTGACAGGGCGCGCTCGGTCTCCTTACTTCGATGCCTTGGCCGACTTCGTAGCGTTCAAAGCGTCCTTAAGCGCTTTGGCCGGGGCAAAGGACAACTTATTCGAAGCTGCAATCGCGATGCTTGCGCCGGTCGCGGGATTACGGCCGGTCCTCGCCGGACGGGCTTGTAGCTTGAATTTTCCAAAGCCGTTCAAAGACACTTCCTCGCCCCTCGCCGTGGCATCGGCGATCGCTTTCAGCAGGTCATCTATGATCTTTTTGGCGGCAATTTTGGTAAGTCCATGATCTGAGGCCAGATGGTCGGCAAGGTCGGCGTTGTTCAAGTTCAATCCCCTTATTTTCATTATCGCATGACGTTCCAAAGCCTTGCTCAGACTTGAGTTTGACGAGTCGCGAGCCCGGTTAGAGTCAGTGTGGCTGCAAGTCCGGTCAAGAAAATCCGACACTTGGCCCCCTTGGACCGGATCGAGTTTCGGGAGAAGTCGATTTCGAGCGTTCCGATTTGTCGCAGCTTCGACCACGCTACCCGAAAGCGCACGACACGGCCGTCTCGTCCGCCCGACCGACAGAGGAAAGGCAGACAAATCATGACTAGCGACGATGAGTTTGTACGGGCTGCCCTGGCCCGCAAGGGAACCCCATTTTTGTGCACCGCGCAGGCAGCATATTATGTGGGCTTGTCCCACCGAACCTTGGAGAAATTTCGCATTTCAGGGCGCGGACCTGCTTATCGCAAGCATGGCCGCTACGTTCGCTACCACATCACCGACCTCGACGCATGGTCGGCCTGCCACACCCATACTAAGACTCAAAGATGAATAGGTGCGCCCTTATAGCGGCTGGGATTTTGGCAATAATCTCGCTCGGAAATTGGCGGCCCATCCCACGGCTGGTTTGGAATGGAAGCGCCAGCGCGGCCGTCGGGCTCTATTGGCTCGAGCCGCACCGACACGTAGCGCGTGGCGATTTGGTGCTGGCGACCCTGCCGGTTGGCGCGCGCACGCTGGCCGCCGAACGGCTGTATCTGCCGGCCTCTGTCCCCGTGGTGAAGAGCGTGGCGGCGATGTCGGGTGACCGTATTTGCGGTGTCGGCAACGATATAATTATCGGTGGCCGGACTGCAGCCAAGCGCCTGGTGGCCGACCGTTATGGTCGGCCGTTACCGGCATGGCAAGGCTGCCATCTGCTCCTAGGTAACGAGGTTTTCCTGCTCATGGAATCCATTCCGGATTCATTCGACGGACGTTACTTCGGCCCAATCGAAATGACCCGAGTGGTTGGACGCCTTGTTCCGATATGGACCCGCTGAGCGCTGCATTTGCCCTGGGACTTGCGATGGGACAAGCTCCAGTCATCATCGTCGCCGAGCCCCATGGCGCCGTTGCCTTCGAATTTCCATGGGCACCCTATATCGCTGAAGCTGCTAGGCGCTTTGCCATTCCCGAAAGCTGCATCCGTACTGTGATTGAGACAGAAAGCTCCAACGTTAGCACTGCAGTTTCGCCGAAGGGCGCAATGGGCTTGATGCAACTGATGCCGGCAACCTATGCCGAGATGCGGCTCAGATACGGGCTGGGCCGGGACCCGTTTGACAGCCATGACAATATTGTAGCCGGAACGGCCTATCTGCGCGAGATGCTGGACAGATACGGCGCGCCTGGCTTTCTGGTGGCTTATAATGCCGGACCGAAGGTTTATGCGGGGATAGTCACCGGCGTAAGTCCCATGCCCGATGAGACACGCGCGTTCCTGAGCGAGCTTCGACCACGGATCGGATTCGGCGATGCCGAAGAACTTTTCTATTCCGTCGCAGCACGGCACAATGCTTGGTCGAACGAACCGTCTTGGCGGAAAATCTTCGTAGTTGCAGGGCCATAGTGAGGAGCAGGCTTACTCTGCGGGACAATCCCTGAAACGTGTGCGGGCATGCTATCAGCCCAGGGTGACGCGCCCACCCGTGATTGGCGGTCATCTTGATTTTGATGCAATAGGCTGGTCGAAGCCGGCGCGGCCGCCAATAGATTCTCAATCACGAAGCCTTCCCAGTTCAGTCCCGCCGGTGGTGGCTCGGCAGGGGGCGGTTCGGCAGGAGGCGTTGGCGGAACAGGTTATGGGACCGGTTATGGGTCAAGCAGCTCGCGTTACTCCAACGGCAGCGGGTCGGAAGCCGGCGCGTCGGGATCAATGAGCCATAGTGGAAGCAGCTCAGGACCGATAATCCTGGGGCCGTGGGTTCGAATCCCGCCGGGTGCGCCAATTTCAAAAGCCGAGTTATGTCAGATACTTAGAGATGGAATTCGGCTACTGAGCGAGTTAGCTGTGTAGCAATGTTGTGTAGCAAGCGTAAAGCAGAAAGCGTGGTTTACGGCCAGCTTTCCCACCCGAGGGAATGGGATGCGGCTTTGAGATGAGTGAGACGCTTAATTCGGATCGCACCGAGCGGAGGAAAACATAGACCTGATACTCGGCGCGGCAGCGACGTTTTTCGACCCATGTCGGTTACCAGCCTACCGACCAGGTGATCCCAAAAGCCGACATTAGCCCGGCTCGGTACTGTCTGTTCGCGCTGACCTCCGTCACTCAGCGCAACTTGCCAGTTCACTCGAAAGCGAACATGCCTTTGGCCTCACCGTCGGCGCACCGAAGTGTGGCGGAAACGTTTGGTTTCCGCTTCCGTTGACGTTCCGGTGTTCACGGCACCAGCGAAGTGGTTGTAGGAATTTGCACGAGGGCCGCGATCAAATCGATCAATCGGGTGGTTCCGGCCTTATCCATCATGCTGCGGATTTGAGTCCGGACTGTCGTGATCCGCACTCCGCGCGCCTCGGAATAGTCCTCTGGGCTGATGCCGCTCATGAGCCCAATCGCGAGTTCGCCTTCGGCTTGGGTAAAATCATAGATACCGCGAACATGCTGAAGAAAGTCCGGACGTTTCTTCTGCGGGTCGTCGATCAAAATCAGTGCTGTACTTTTCATTCCCGATACGACGCGGAATGGCACGACAACAAGCCGATAAGGTGGATGACCTTCCGTGCGCTCTATCTGCAATGCGCCGCTGGAAGGGGCTTGAACCTGGGCTGCCTTATGAATAAAGCGGCTTAGAGATGTGCCGTCATTAGTATCGAGCGCTCCAAGCCGCCCGCCAAGGATTCCGCGCAAGCCGTCCTGGCGCCTGAGCATCTCCAATGCGGCGCGATTGGCATAGATGATCTTGCCGTCGCCAGCGCAGCGGACGACACCGTAGCCGACAAAATCTAGCGTCGCCTGAAGGTCTGCCGTTCGAGCGTTAGCAGCATCCAACCTTTTTCGCACAAGCAACAATCGCCGAAGAGGCGGGGTCAGTCGGGTTAGCGCATAGACGGACTCATCGGGGAATGCCCCGTGGCTTTCCATGCGGTGCATACCAACGAAAGCGACTTCATCGCCGATCGGAATATTCGCCCCAAGCAGCCTGGATATATTCCCGAAATGCGGCTTAACATAGTCGGCGAACACCTGCAGTTCCCTGAATTGTCCTGCTGTAATGTAATCGTCGGAAAGAAATGCCTGATTGCGTGGAGCGGCCATCCCCGCCGCAAGCCAGGGATCAATTTGATGATAATAGGCCTGATAGGGGGCCACGGCGCTGGACGAAATATTGAATGGCGAAACTACCCGCGCCGCGCCTGTTTGGGTGTTAATCACGGGAAACCACCCGGAAGTCGCCCCTAAAAGCTTCGCGAACGCCGCGCCCAGACTTCCCAGTGCGTCGTCGTCCAGAAGGGCATCGTAGATGTGCTCGACGGTTCGAACGATCTCGGATTCCACGACGGTGGCCTTATTCGGTTACTGCCGGTGCATTTCCGCACGTCTCCCTATCAGGCTAGCGCAGGTTTCTGAAATGTTCTGGTATAGTGGTGCGCGGTAGAGTAGAATCGGCTGACCGATGATGGAGGGCGATATGGGCGGACTTCTCGAATTCGTGGGGCTGTTTGGCACTGAGGAACAGTGCATTGAACATCTGGCGACGCTT
>PLTD01000048.1 GCA_003165335.1 Rhodospirillales bacterium
CACCAACTTCTTCGCCCGATTGCCCAGCGCGCTCCCCATGCACCTTGCCCCCATACCCCACACGGTGTATAAGCCCCGCCTTCGGGTGGCGAGGCCGGGTTTCGACCCCATAATGGCATGCCCAACCACCTTTTTGAACGCACCCCACAAGGTGCACATCCACTAAGGATCGAAAATGCCTAAGATGAAGTCAAAGAGCGGCGCCAAAAAGCGCTTCTCGCTCACCGCCACCGGCAAGGTGAAGTGTAAGCAGGCCAACACGGCCCACCGTCTGGTCAGCAAGCCCAAGTCGGCCAAGCTGCGCAACCGCGGAACGACCACTTTGGTCGCCCAGGATGCGTACAAGGTCAAGCGCTATTGGCTCGCTGGTTGAGGGGGGAACAGTAAATGGCACGCGTAAAACGGGGCGTTACAGCCCACGCTCGTCACAAGAAGATTCTCGACCTCGCCAAGGGCTATCGCGGCCGCGGGTCGAAGGCCTATCGCGTTGCGATCGAAAAGGTCGAGAAGGGGCTGCAATATGCCTATCGCGACCGCCGCAACAAGAAGCGCGAATTTCGCGCACTCTGGATTCAGCGCATCAATGCTGGCGCGCGGCTGAACGGCCTTACCTATTCGCAGTTCATGGACGGACTGAAGAAGTCGGGCATCGAAGTCGACCGCAAAGTGCTGTCCGACATCGCGGCGCAGGAGCCCGATTCGTTTAGACTGCTGGTCGAGCAAGCCAAAACTGCGTTGGGCGGAGCGGCAGCCCAGGCAGCCTGATCCTCCAGCACATAATCCAATAAAAAGGGGCCGCTCTTGCGAGGGCCCCTTTTTTCGTGTCTTTCGGCAACGGATTTTTACAAGGCGTAAGCGGTAACGGCGAATCATGACAGACCTTACGGCAAACGACGATCTAGAGGCGCTACGCACCCAACTGTTGGAAAGGGTCGCGCAGGCCACCGACGAATCCGCACTTGAGCAGGTGCGGGTCGAGACGCTGGGCAAGAAGGGCGTCATCACGCTGCGCATGGCAAGCTTAGGCCAGGTCGCGCCGGAACTGAGGCGCGAGGTCGGGCAGGCCAACAATGCGCTCAAAAACGCCATCAGCGAGGCGATTGCGCTCCGTCAGACGGCATTGGCCGGGGCCGCACGCACGGCGAAACTGGCGGCCGAACGTGTCGACGTGACCCTGCCCGCGGCGCCCGAGGCCGAGGGCCATGTCCATCCGATCAGCCAGACCATCGAGGAGATTACGCAGATCTTCGCCGAGATGGGCTTCACTGTCGCTGAAGGGCCCGAGATCGAGAGCGACTTCAACAACTTTGCCGCTCTCAATATTCCCCCCGAGCATCCGGCGCGGCAGATGCACGACACATTTTATCTGCCGCCGGGGGCGGACGGGGCGGCACGGGTTCTTCGCACCCACACCTCTCCGGTGCAGGTCCGCACGATGCTGAACAGCAAACCGCCGATCCGCATCATCGCGCCGGGACGGACCTATCGCTCGGATTACGATATGACCCACACGCCGATGTTCCATCAGGTCGAGGGGCTGGTCATCGACGAATCCACCCATATGGGACATCTGCGCGGCTGTTTGACTGAGTTTCTGCGCGCGTTTTTTCAGATCGACGATCTGCCGTTGCGTTTCCGGCCCAGTTTTTTCCCGTTCACCGAACCCTCGGCGGAAGTCGATATTGGCTGTTCGCGCAAGGGCGGCCAGCTCAAGCTCGGGAACCATGGCGACTGGCTGGAGATTTTGGGCTGCGGCATGGTGCATCCCAAAGTACTGGACATGTGCGGCATCGATTCCACTCGCTATCAGGGATTCGCCTTCGGCATGGGGATCGAGCGCATCGCGATGCTGAAATACGGCATTCCCGATCTGCGCACCTTCTTCGACGCCGACCTGAGATGGCTGCGCCATCACGGCTTTTCCTTCCTCGACCAGCCGAGCCTCGGGCTTGGCCTGACGCGGTAACGGCTTATGAAATTCACGCTCAATTGGCTGAAAGATCACCTGGACACGGCCGCGTCGCTGGATGAGATCGCTTTAACGCTGACCCGGATCGGGCTCGAGGTCGAAGGAATCGAGAACCCCGCGGAGGCGCTTTCCCCCTTCGTCGTCGGTGAGATTCTGTCCGCTGCGAAGCATCCGAACGCCGACAAGCTGCAGGTTTGCCAGGTCGATGTCGGCAAGGGCCAGCCAGTTGAGGTCGTTTGCGGTGCGCCCAATGCCCGCGCAGGGCTGAAGACAGCTTTCGCCGCACCGGGCAGCGTCATTCCAGCCACCGGGGACGTGCTGAAGGTCGGCGCGATCCGCGGCGTCACCTCGAACGGCATGCTGTGCTCGACCCGCGAGTTGAAGCTGGGCGAGGATCATGACGGCATCATGGAACTGCCGGCCGATGCCGTGCCGGGTGCGCCGATCGGCCCCCTGCTGGGGCTTAACGATCCGGTGATCGAGATCAATCTGACCCCCAACCGCGCCGACTGCGCTGGGGTGCGCGGCGTCGCCCGCGACCTGGCCGCAGCGGGGCTGGGTGAGCTGAGGCCGTTGGGCATCGATCCGGTGGCCGGCGCCTTCCCGAGCCCGATAACCGTCAATATCGAAAATACCGACGCCTGCCCGCTGTTCCTGTCGCGCGTCATCTACGGCGTGAAGAACGGGCCCAGCCCGAAATGGCTGCAGGACCGGCTGACCGCGATCGGTCTTCGCCCGATATCGGCGCTGGTCGATGTGACGAATTATTTCACCTTCGACCGCTGCCGCCCGCTGCATGTGTTCGACATCGCAAAAATTCATGGGAACACACTGACCGCCCGCTCAGCCCGCGCGGGCGAGACGATGGCCGCGCTGAACGGCAAGGACTATGCGCTGAGCCCCGGCATGACGGTGATCGCGGATGCCGAGGGCATCGAGAGCCTGGGCGGCATCATCGGCGGAGCGGCTAGCGGCTGTTCGCCCGAGACCGGCGGCATCGTCATCGAATGCGCCCTATTCGATCCCAAGCGCACCGCCGAGACGGGACGTACACTGCAGGTCAACTCCGATGCCCGCTATCGCTTCGAACGCGGGCTCGACCCCGCTGCGGTCCTTGAGGGAATCGAAGCGGCAACGCAGATGATTCTCGAGCTTTGCGGCGGCGAGGCCAGCGAGATCACCGTCGCAGGCGCCGTGCCGGACTGGCGGCGCACCATAGTTTTCCGTCCGACGCGAGTTGCGTCGCTGGGCGGCGTCGGCGTGCCGCCGGAGCGTCAGGAAGCGATATTGTCGGCAATCGGCTGCATGATCGCCGTCGACGGTCCGGCGCTCTCGGTTACGCCGCCGTCCTGGCGGGCGGATATCGAGGGCGAGGCCGATCTGGTCGAGGAGGTTCTGCGGATCGAGGGATACGACCGCATCCCCGAAACGCCCCTGCCCCGCCTGCATGCCGTCACCCGTCCTGCCGTGGACGCAGCCCAACGGCGCGTGTTCTGGGCCAAGCGCCTGCTGGCCGCACGGGGCCTGGAAGAGGCGGTTACCTGGTCCTTCATGGACGGCAAACTGGCCAAGCTGTTCGGCGTCGCCGACAATTTGGTGCTGCTGAACCCGATCAGCGCCGATCTGTCGACCATGCGCCCTTCGATTCTGCCTAACCTGATTCAGGCGGCCGCGCGCAATGCCGCACGCGGCCTCAACGACGCAGCCCTATTCGAAGTCGGTCCGGTATTCTTCGCCGACGGGCAATCGACGATTGCCACCGGCATCCGCACCGGCCTTGCTCAGGGTCGGCATTGGTCCGGCAAGCCCAAGGCGGTCGATCTGTTCGACGTTAAGGCCGATGCACTGGCGCTGCTGACTTCGCTGGGCGTCGACGCCGGCAAGCTGACGGTCGATGCCAGCGCGCCCGGGTGGTTCCATCCGGGCCGGTCGGGCCTATTGAAGCTGGGCCCCACAGTGCTGGGTACTTTCGGCACGATCCACCCCGACATTTTGGACGCCGCAGGCTTTGAAGGCGCCTGCGTCGGCTTTACTGTAGATCTGGCCGCCGTGCCGCTGCCGCGCCGTAAGGGCACGGAGCGGCCGCAGCTGGTGCTGTCGGCCTTCCAGCCGGTACGGCGCGACTTCGCCTTTATCGTCAGTGAGGACGTGGCGGCGGAAAAACTCATTCGCGCGGTGCGGGGCGCTGACCGTGCATTGATCGTCGACGCGCGATTGTTCGACGTCTATACCGGACCGGGGGTCGAAGCCGGCAAGAAATCGCTGGCAATCGAGGTGACGCTGCAGCCGGCGGAACGTACGTTGACCGATGCCGATATCGAGGCTGTGGCGGCTCGCATCATCGCCGCCGCAGCCAAGGACGCAGGCGCGGCCCTGCGCGGATAACGTCTAGCTTTAGGGAGCGATGGTATGAGCGACAAAATAACAGAACTGCACGATAAGGCACAGGAATATGCCGAGAAGTACAAGGACCCGGAGCTGAGCGACTATCTGCTGACGGTCGCCCACGAGTTGGAAGAGGCCGAGATGCTGCGCCATCATTTCAGCTATTTCGTCATGCACGCCCAGGCTGTTCTGCCATATGACGTACAGCCTCGCCACTTCAAGGAAGCGCTGGCCCGGGCCAAGAAGGTTCTGGGCAAGGCTTAAAGCCAAAGGCACCGAACGCGCCGCACGATCAGGGGAAGCACCATGGAACTGGGCCTTTCAGGCAAGACCGTCATCGTGACCGGGGGCAGCGGCGGCATAGGCCGCGGGCTGTTGCTGGAATTCGCGCGCGAGGGCTGTAATGTCATCAACGCCTCGCGCGATATGGATATCGGGCACGCCATCGAGCGCGATGCCAAATCGCAGGGCTTGAAAGGCACAATCCTGTCGGTGAAGACGGATGTCACCGACCGCGCCAGCGTCGATGCCATGGTGAAGGTCGCCAACGAGCGCTTCGGCCCGGTCGATGTGCTGGTCAATAATGCCGGCGGCGTTGCCCATCAGTCGCCTTTCGAGGAACTGTCGAGCGACACGCGGTCATGGGAATTGGCGCTCAACGCCGACGGGGTGATCAACTGCAGCCAAGCGGTCGCCCACGACATGCTGTCGCGCAAGCATGGCAGCATCATCAATATTTCCTCCAATTCCGGCCTGCTGGGCGAGGCGGCGCAGCAGGTGGTGCATTACGGGGCGACCAAGGGGTTTGTGAACAGCCTGAGCAAGGGGCTGGCCTATGAATGGGGACCGAAGGGCGTGCGGGTGAACAACATCGCCCCCGGATGGATCGTCCCTTACAAGAACGACGATGTCGGACCCGGCAGCTTCTGGAACCGCCTGGTCGTGGATAACCGCGGCAAGCCCGAGCAGATGCAGGAGGCCCTGGAAGCCGGCCAATTGCAAAATATGGCCAACCTGCCGATCCGGCGCCTGGGGCGTCCGGAGGACATCGCCTATCTGGCGCTGTTCCTGGCCTCTGACGTTTCCAGCTATATCACCGGCCAGCTGATCAGCGTGTCCGGCGGTGTCTATATGCCTTAAGGGCAATCGAGGGCGAAGACATCTTTTACCGCGGGGGCGATGGCTCTATAGTCTGAAGTGTCCATCTAAGAGCGGGTTGATGAGCGATTGCGTCGAGCAACAGGCTGCCCCTCCGATCGGCGCAAATATTCCGCCGGGGAGGACTCGCGATTGTCTCGACCCCTGGAACTATCTTGAAATCTCGGCGCGCGGCGACATCCGCCCCTGCTGCAATTTCCACCCCTTGGCAGAACTCCTCGATAGTGAAGCAAGTATAGGCGCGGTCCGGGACAATGCCGGGTTTCGGGCTTTGCGCAAATCGTTGCTGAGCGGTGAGCTGCAGGGACCTTGCGAGAAATGCCATATTCGCAAGATGACCCCCGTCGGTGTGCTGGAGCGGCGCCTATCGAGCGCGAAACATCGGCGCTCCCAGCCCGATATCCTGGCGCCATTGCCTGTCGTCGAGTTGCGTATCGACATCAATGAAAAATGCAATCTGCGATGCGACTATTGTGCCGTTTCGTCCCCCGAGTATCGCGGAGTTGAGATGAACGGTGAGCTTTTCGAGAAAGTCGAAAAGCTCGTCGGGGAAGTCAGCCCGCATGCTGCTGTGCATGTAAACGGACATGGCGAGACGACCTATCATCCGAAATGGATGACGATGTGCGGGTCAATTATCGAGGTCGGTTATCGTCCACATATCATCACCAACCTCGCCAAAAACTACAGCGAAGAAGAAATCGACATGCTGGCCAAGTTTTCCAGCATTCAGGTCAGTCTCGACAGCGACGACGACGCACTGATGCGCAGTATCCGCAAATCGGTACGTACGGCTCATGTATTCGAAACGATAGAGCGCATTCTCAACGCCGCTGGGCGCCTGGGAATCTCCCCCGCGCCTCGCGTGTCGTTCAGCGTCGGGGTCTACGACCCGTCGATCTGGACTCTGGAAAGATTTGTCGAACGGATCGTCGCGTTCGGCGTTCGCAACATAACATTCTGGAACCTGGTTGAGATGGATCACCAGAGGCTGGTCGAACCATTGCGCAACTTGCCCGCTTCGGACCAAAATCGCGCACGCGCCATCTTGGCGGCAGTACGCAGAACGCTCGAAAAAGCGGACGTCAATTACATCTTTGCCGGCGATTTCGACTCAATGGTTCCCCAGCTGACCGGAGCCTCCCGTCTGCGCTCGATATTGCGACGGGCCCGCCGCGCCGCTTGGCGCCGCGTATTTTCGGCATAGCGGGCGCCAATTCCCTTACCTGAATGAGCGAGTCGGCAGGCTGCTTAAAAAGCGGTCATTGATATGCAACCATATGGTTGCATATCAGGTCATGGATGACGTGTTCAAGGCCTTGGCGGATCCCCGCCGTCGGGCATTGCTGGATCGGCTTCAAGCCGAGCCCGGACAAACCCTGGGCGAGCTTTGCCAGGGGGTGGAAATGAGCCGACAGGCGGTTTCCAGGCATCTGGCGATCCTGGAAGAGGCAAAGCTGGTGGCGACCATCAGACGCCGACGGGAAAAGCTGCATTACCTGAACCCAGTTCCCATCCATGAGATCGCCGATCGTTGGATCTGCAAATATCAGCGCGCCGCTCGATGCGTTGGCCGCACTGCAGTTGCAACTTGAGGAGGAAAAGGATGAGCAGCGATAAGCCGAGTTTCGTTGATGTCACCTATATCAAATCGACGCGCGAGCACGTGTTCGAGGCGCTGACCGATGGCGCGATCACGTCCAAATATTGGTTCGGCCATCGCATCGAAGGCGAGTGGCGGGTGGGCGGGCCGCTCAAATTCGATCATGAGGACAAGCTGGTCCATGATGACAAGGTCCTGGCTTACGACCCGCCCAACCTCCTTTCGTATAGCTGGCCCCCCTGCCAAAGGCTTTGAGAACGAGGCCGTATCGCGCGTGACGTTCACGCTGGAGCAAGTCGGGTCGCAGATGCCGCAAGAGAAACCCGACCCGGCCTGAAAGTGCTGTTCGTAACCGGCTATGCAGAGAATGCCGCCGTCGGCAAAAGTCTGCTCGATCCGGGGATGCAGTTGATCACCAAACCGTTCGCGATCAGGGCCCTGGGCAATAAGATGCGCGAAATGATCGAAGGCTGAGGCGGATTGTCGATCGGCCCCAGCCTCCGAAATATTAAGCGCTCAATGCGCCAGCGGATTGGGGCGCATCTGGAAATTGGCGATGTGGCCGTAGGCGCCGTTTTCCTGGTGGGCCATCGCGGCGGTGGTATAGGGCGCCCACAGGCCCCGTCCCTTCCAGCCGGCCTTGGCGTCGTCGATGCGACCGTCCACGTCCCGGGCGTAAAAGCCCATCGGATAGGGCACGCGTAGCGTCACCCATTTTTCGGTCTTGGGCAGGAAGGCCAGCACAGAATCGGAGTTGTCGCCGGGGAAGAAGGGCACGTCCTTGCCCAGCCCGAACACGTTTTCGTAATCGATCCAGGTCGCATAGATGTGATCCGAACCGACATCCGTGCCTGCAACCAAAGGTCCGGGCGGGTTGAATATCTTCCAGCCCTTTGCGCAATGCTGGCCGGTCGCGGTCGGGCCGTTCAGCACGTCGCACTGCCGCCGGTCGAAGCGGCCGATCTGGCCAGAGGCGAAGGCCACCCAGGCGACGCCATCTGAATCGATATCAACCCCGCGCGGATTAAATGCCAAATAGCGGCCGTTCACCAAAGGCGGCTCATAATATTCGACCTTGCAGGTTTCCGGCGGGTGGCTGCCGCGGTCCATGCGGATGATGCCGCCCGGCACGTAGGGCAGATAATCCGCGCCCCAGACGCTGTGGTCCTTCGGGCTGACGCCGATGCCGTAAATAAAGCCGCGCACCAGCGTGTCATGGGTCGGGTCGGCCACCTTTGGCGAGCCTTCCTCCATATTGATTTTGGCCTTGTCGGCGATGTTGTTCCAGCGTGACGAATCCTGATCCATCTTGCCGTCGCCGCTGGTGTCGATCACCAGCGGGCACCAGCCCTCGGCCTTTTCGGCATTGTGGGTTTCATCCCAGACGCGGGTGTCGAACCAGCCCATCGCCGAGAACTCGCCGCTGAAATAAACGGTATTGTCCTTGTCGCGGTCGAAGTTCAGATGGTCGCTTTCGGCGCATTCGGGGATGACCGTCACTTTCTTGGTCGCCGGATCGTAGATATCGATGATCCGCGCCTGGGGATTGTCCATCGGATAGAGCTTGGCGAAGGCGTTCTTGGGGTCGGTGCAATAGGACGGGTTCGGCCCCTCGCGATAGTTCGCCGCCACCCAGACGCGGCCCTTCTGGTCCAGCGTCACGGCATGGGGCACGGCTTTGTCGTTATGGTCCGACGCCGGACTGATGCCGGGGATCGGCACCGACCAGGTTTTGTCGGTGACCGGATCGATATTTTCGAACGTGCCATCGTGAACGCCTAGCCCATAGATCGTGCCGTAGCCGTTGATCCACGGGTTGCGGTGATCAGTGCTGGCCTGGTCGTGAATCTGGCGGCCGTCGGCCCAATCGCGCACGGTGACGACCAAGTTGCGCTCCACGCCCTCGGGCCGCGCCGGGGGAACCGGCGGCACCTCGCCATCGGCGATGCGTTTTGTCCAATCGGCGAAGACCTTGACCGCGGCGTCATGGCCGAAGCGGGCGAAGTTGTTGTTCATGCCGGCATTGAGCTTGACCCGCGCGGTCCAGCCGTCGGGTGAATTATCGGCCGCCTCACGCGTCGCCTGGTCGCCCAGCTGATGACAGAATTCGCAATTTTCCTTCATGTTGCCGAACCAGCTTTGCTGAGTCTTCAGCTGCGGATTGATGCCGTTGCCCTGTGGGCCGGTGCCGGGGAATTGATCCTCCTTCGGCGGGTGCAACAGGGCGTACCAGTAATTCGCCGGATAGATCTGGGCGGCGGCGCGGGCATCGGGCGCACCCGTCACGGTCAGATTGACCGCCATGCCGGGCGTTGCGACCACAGGCTTTGAGTCGGTCAGGCCATAGCCGCGAACCCAGACTTTGTAGTTCACCTTTTGTAGTTCGGGGATGACATATCGGCCGGCATCGTCCGTGACGACCACCTTTGCCAGAACCGTCGGCAGATCGCTGGTCTCGGCAATAACCCAGACCCCGGCTTCCGGACCCTTCGGACCCATCACCCGGCCGCCGATATCGTCAGCGGTGATCTCGACGCCATCGGGTGCTTTCTGACCGGCGGGGGCGCGCTCTGACTTATCGGTCAAGGTCGGAGCGGCGGCATGCTTGACCGGCGCCTTCTGCGCCGAGCCGCCGAGCGTCTGGGTTACCTCCTGCGCCATCGCGGGCAGACCCGCCAACAGGAGACAGGCCGACGCAACCAGGCACAACCGCCGATAACTTCCCATTTTCCCGACTTTCTTATTTAGAACACGCTTCAAAAACGCAGCACACTGCCCGGCAGAACCTAACCCTTGTCGCATAAAGATGCTGTCGTCAGGCCACAAGGCTTTTGGCAGGACTATTTATTCATTTCGTGAAATGCCCGCGCAATTCGCTGCGGCGCCAAGCGGGCAGTCGGGAGTTGGACCTGTGGCTTCAGCGCGCGACAATCGAGATCGGACAGACATCAAGCCCTGGCCTAGCCCGCATTTCTAACACTGCCGCTCCCAGGGCACTTGGCGCCCCTATTTGCGTAACGCAATTAGCGACGTCTAGCGTCGCGGCGGGGGAGGCAGTCGCACAGCCGTCCATTGCGGAATCAATTTTCGCGCGGCGACACTACCCCCACCCGGCGCTGAGCGCCGACCTCCCACTCAAGGGAGGCGTTTATAAAGCAGGAGAGGGTATGAGTGAGGCGCCGATCTCCCTCATTTCACGCGAAATCGTCGCCGCCGCCGAAGTCCGCGCCGCCGCCGTCGTCGAAGGTTCCGCCGTTATCAAAAGCGGTGTCGGTAAAGCCCTGGTCGGAGGCGCCCTGGTCGAAGCCCGCGCTTTCGCTCCCGGCGCCCGCACCCGGCTGATCGTAATAATTATTCACAACCGTTTCGGTGAGGCCCGGCTGGGGCATGAAACCGCCGCCATAGCCCGCGCCGCCGAAGCCGCCGCCGAAACCGCCATGGCCGCCCATCAGGGATTCGATGCCCTGAAACAACAGAGCGCCGCCGGCAATGCCGGCCGCGGTGGTCGCAGCGCTACGCAGGAAGGACGGCTGAGTCGGAGCCGCCTGCCCCCAGGGGCCGGGCGCAGGTTGAGCATAGGCAGGCTGCTGGTATGGCTGAGGAACTGGCTGCGGCTGGGGCCGCTGCGGCGGCTTGCCGCTCCCGAAGATGGCGCTGAGAAAGCCACCGCTTTCCTGCGGCTGTTGGCCCTGCAACTGCTGCTCGAGATCGGCGATCCGCGTCTGCGCCTGGTGCAGCGCGTAATCCTGAATCAAGACGGTCTGGGCCAACACATAGGGCGCGTTTGGCTTTTCACGAACGAGATCGTTGATCAGGCCCGCCGCTTCTGCGTCCTGCTGCTGAGGCGGGGACTGGCGGAGCCGGTTCACGAGATTGGTCAGAAGGTCGCGTTCCTGAGGGGTCATCGAAAATCTCCAAAGGCGAGGTCGCCGGGAAACACGGATATGGGATGGGATCGGCCCGGGCGCAATCCACTCACCTGGGCCACTTCACGCGACCGGAGCTATTCCCCTGCGGAATATGTATTTCGCGGCTCGAAACATTGACCCGGAGCGGCTTTCGTGGTTCGAGAGCCGGTTCAATCGCGCGACAAGCCCATTCAATCACGTGACAAGGATTTGCGAATGAAGATTTCAGGAGTTGCGGCAGTCGTCACCGGCGGCGGATCGGGCATCGGCGCAGCGACTGCGCGGCATCTGGCCTCGCTGGGCGCCAAGGTCACCGTCCTGGACGTCAACCTGGCCAATGCAGAAGCGGTGGCTAAAGAAATCGGTGGACTGGCGCAACTATGCGACGTCACCGACCCCGCTTCGGTCCAGGCAGCCCTGGCCGCGGCGACGGCAAAGCACGGTGTGGCGCGGCTGGTGGTCAACTGCGCGGGCATCGCCACGGCCAGCCGTATTCTGGGACGCGACGGGCCGCACGACCTGGGACTGTTCCGCCGGGTGGTCGAGATCAATCTTATCGGCACATTCAATGTGCTCCGCCTTGCGGCCTCGGACATGTCGACGCTGGAGCCTATGGCAGACGACGAGCGCGGCTGCATCATCAACACCGCATCGGTCGCAGCCTTTGAGGGGCAGATCGGCCAGGCCGCCTATTCCGCATCGAAGGGCGGTATCGTCGGCCTGACCTTGCCGGCGGCGCGCGAACTAGCGAAATTCGGCATCCGGGTCGTCACCATGGCGCCGGGCCTGATCGAGACCCCGCTATTCGCCAATCTGAGCCCCGAAGCGGTACAATCGCTGATCGCCTCGACCCTGTTCCCGCACCGGCTGGGCAAGCCGGAGGAACTGGCCAAACTGATTCAGCATATTGCGGAGAACGTGCTGATCAACGGCGAGACGATCCGCATGGATGGCGCCATTCGCCTGGCGCCGAAATAAAGCGCTCGATATCACGTTTCAGGATTTTGGAATTTCCATGACGACAGATGCAATTTCGACCGACGTCATCATCGTCGGCGCCGGCCCGGTAGGGCTTTTCGCCGTGTTCGAACTCGGCCTCAACGACATGAAGTGTCACCTGGTCGACATTCTGGATAAGCCCGGCGGCCAATGTGCTGAGCTGTATCCGGAAAAGCCGATCTATGACATTCCCGGCCTGCCGATCGTCACGGGACAGGAGCTGGTGGATGCGCTGATGAAGCAGATCGAGCCGTTCACCCCGGTGTTTCATCTGAACCAGATGGCCGAATCGCTGACCAAGACGGACGAAGGCAAATGGCGCCTGACGACCGACGCTGGAACCATCCTGGAGGCGACGGTGGTCGTCATCGCCGCCGGCGGCGGCAGCTTCGTTCCGAAAAAACCGCCGATCAAAGGCATCGAAGAATATGAGGCCAAGTCCGTCTTCTATTCGGTGCGCCGGATGGAAACATTCCGCGACAGTCATATCGTCATTTCGGGCGGCGGCGATTCGGCGCTGGACTGGACGCTGAACCTGCAGCCGCTGGCGGCCAAGCTGACGCTGATCCACCGCCGCGACGAATTCCGCGCTGCGCCGGATTCGGTTAATAAGATGCGCGAGCTGGTGGCGGCCGGGAAAGTCGACCTCAAGATCGGCCAGATCGTCAATCTGAACGGCGCCGGCGGGCAGATCGAATCGGTTGCGGTGAAGGGCGACGACGGCGAAACCCACACCATCGCGTGCGACGCGCTGCTGCCGTTTTACGGCCTGACCATGAAACTGGGCCCGGTCGCAAATTTCGGCATCAACCTGCATCAGAACCTGATCCCAGTCGACACCGAGAAATTCGAATCCGACGTGAAGACCATATTCGCGATCGGCGATATCAACAGCTATCCCGGCAAGCTGAAGCTGATCCTCTCGGGCTTCCATGAGACGGCGCTGATGGCGCAGCAGGCCTTCCGCTATGTCCATCCCGACCGGAAACTGCGGTTCCAATATACGACTTCGTCAAGCGACCTTCAGACAAAGTTGGGCGTCTGATGAAACTGCTGGTAACCGACCTCGAAGGAGTGGAACATTCGATCGAGGCAATGGCGAACTGGACCGTGATGGAAATCATCCGGGATGGAGACCTGCCTATGCGGGCGGAATGCGGCGGCTCCTGCGCCTGCGCGACCTGCCATGTCTATATCGCCCAGGAATGGGTGAACCGCCTGCCGTCGATGGAAGAAGAAGAGCGTGGAACGCTGGACGGCGGGTTCGAGATCGAGCCCAACTCCCGCCTGTCATGCCAATTGATCATGACGCCGGACTTGGACGGGCTGAAGGTTACGCTGACCAACGACAGCAGCAACTGACCCAAGGCCGGCAATGAGCGGATCAGGCGATCGTCACAGCCCGGCCCCCGCGGTGCTGAACGACGCCTCAAAGCGGGCGGGTTTTTTCCTGAAGCCGGTCCCCTTATCGGAGTTCACCTTTTATCTGGTCGGGCTTTTGTTCGTCCAATATTGGGCCGGTTTTGCGGCGATGCTGCTCAGCCATCTGAGCGCCGAAACCCTTGCCAATGAATTTGCCCAGGTCAGCGTATTGCCCGTCATCGAATGGTATATGCTGTTCGGGTTCATTCGCCGGGTGGGCAACCGGCCTATTTCGCCCGCACTGGCCTATGGCTCTCTGGCGCTGATCGTCGCCGCTTCGGTGGGGGTCCATCACCAGCGCATCGCCTTTCTGGTTGAGACTTTGGCATTGCTCGCCGCTTGGATCGCGGTGCCGGGATTGAGACGCGTCGGGGCGATCCTGTTGATGATCGCGCTTCAGCATCCGCAATGGCTGACTCCGCTGCACGGGCTGATCAGCGGGTTCGATGCTCAAACGGTCAGTGGCGTTATGAGCCTGATCGGCCATCCTGTGACACGCACCGGGAACATGATCATTTCGGCAGGAATGCCCGACGGCATGATCGTTCTTGCAGGGTGCGCCAGCAGCAATCTGATGGTGCCGATGGGATTGGGGCTCGCGGTTCTGCTTGTTGCGAGCCGGGACAGATTGACTGGAGCCGACTTTGGCTGGATCGGCATCACGCTGGCGATCGCCTTCGCAATCAATATCGTGCGGCTGTGCCTGATGCTTCAGAGCCACGCGGCCTATCTGTCGTGGCATATCGGGACCGGCGCATCCTACGTCAGCGTCGGAGGGTTGATCGTTACCCTGGCAGCCTGGTTCGCCGCGACCGGCCGTGACGAGGCCCGAGCATGATCTCGGCATTCCGCCTGAGCTGTGCCGCGGCGCTCACCGGGTTCATCGCGCTCGGCGCCGTGAGGCGGCACGGCGACGGCCCCTTGGCTGACCCGGCCACTGCGCTGGTCGATCATATCCGCGCGCGCGGATATGATGTCTCTGCGCCTCAGAAGGTTCTATGGGGCGTGCCGGGTATCGCAATTTCGGTTGCCGCCTGTCCACAGCCGATCGACGCCCTGGTATTCGAATTCGATGAAATCATGAGCCCGGGCATTTTGGCGGGCGTGCGCGCAGCCGATCCGGGTATTTTGCAGGTGAGCTATGAAGGAGAGACGTTCTCGACATTCGACCGCGCTGCGCTGTATCGGCTTCGGCTGACAAACGGCCTGGCCGAATTTGTTCGTACGGGACAATGGGTCGATCCGCCGGTTATTCTCCTGTTCTGGCCCGCGGGCTGCGCCCAAACGTCGATTCTATAAGGAGCATACGGCATGTTCCCGCCCAACCGAATCGTCTGCCTGACCGAAGAAACCGTCGAGACGCTCTATCTTCTGGGCGAACAGGACCGGATCGTTGGCGTATCGGGTTATGTCGTGCGGCCGCCGGAGGCACGGCGCGACAAGCCGCGGGTCAGCGCCTTCACCTCAGCCGATACCGGAAAGATCCTCGCCCTGGAACCGGATCTGGTGTTCACCTTTTCGGATCTGCAGGCCGACATAGTCGCCGATCTGATCCGCCATGGCGTAGCCGTCCACGCCTTCAACCACCGCACGATCGCCGGAATTTTGGATATGATCCGGATGGTGGGTGCGATTGTCGGTGCGGCCGATCGCGCGGACGCGCTGGCACGTTCCTATGAAAGCAAGCTGGAAGATGCGCGGAGCCGTGCGGCCCAATTACCTCATCGGCCTAAGGTCTTCTTCGAAGAGTGGGACGAGCCTTTGATATCCGCAATCGGCTGGGTATCCGAGCTGGTCGAGATAGCCGGCGGCGACGATATATTCCCTGAGCGGGCAAAGCAGGGCGGGGCTCAGGGACGTATCGTGACCGCCGAGGATGTGATCGCCAAACAGCCGGATATCATCATCGGATCGTGGTGCGGGAAGAAGTTCCAGCCGTCGAAAGTACGCGCCCGGCCGGGGTTTTCCGGCGTCCCTGCGGTCATCAATGGCCGGCTGCACGAGATCAAATCCTCGATCATCCTGCAACCGGGCCCCGCCGCGCTGACCGACGGGCTGGCTGCGATGCAGGCAATCATCGCACAGGGATTATAGCCTGCCCATCATCGGTTGGCCCGCAGGAAGGCCTGCATATAGAAGCCGGCCTGATGGTTGCCATAGCGATGGATCCCACCGACTGGGCAGGCGCGCCGAGCCATACAACCGGATGTCATGCAATCGGCGCCGTGATGCCCAGAGATATGGCCTATACAAGCCGGAACGTCATAGCCCGCAGATCCAAAAGCACCGACTGGGCACGCGGCCAGGCAAGGCTTGCCGCTGCATGTGTCGCATGGGCTGGGATGAGGATCCTTTTGCGGGATCGTCAACCTTTCACGAAATGCCAGCGCGCCGCGATAGGAATGCCATAGCCCCCAATCGGGATGAATCAATATACCAAGCGGAGACGGGTGGACCGGTTCGGCCTTTAGCGCCCAGAGCTGAAAAGGCAGAAATGGAGGTCCGCAGAACGGGAATAGGGGCGTCGCACAGACCCTCCTTGCAAGGTCGCTTACGGTTCGCCGCGACCAGCGGTCGAGCGGATCGGGCCGGCCATCGGAAGCCTCGGGCGAAGCAGCGAAAGCAGACCATTGCCCATTTCCCGTAAAGCCCACCAGTACGAGCGTTCCGGGCGACACGCCGTTGGGCAGGATCGGTGGCGCATCCTCCAAGTCGGGATGGAAAGCGCCGCGAAACGCTAGTCCGGCCGCAGCGATGAAGCTTCGAATGGAGTCGAGTTCCATGCGAAACCGTCACCGATCCTTTTACATGTTCCGCCGGTACTGGCCGCCAACTTCGAAAAGCGTATCGCTGATCTGGCCGAGCGAGCAGACCCGTACGGCGTCCATTAGCACGGCGAACATGTTCTGATTGGCGATCGCCGCCTGGCGCAGGCGTTCGCGCATCGCCACGGATTCATCAGCGTGACGCTGCTGAAAATCGCGCAGCCGAGCGATCTGATTGTCTTTCTCGTCGCTGGTCGAGCGTTGAAGTGGCGGCCCGGGCATCGCCTCCTGATGCGGATTGATAAAGGTGTTCACACCGATAATCGGCAGGCTGCCATCGTGCTTTTTATGTTCGTAGAACAGGCTTTCTTCCTGAATCTTGCCGCGCTGGTAGCCGGTTTCCATTGCTCCAAGAACTCCACCGCGCTCCGCAATTCGTTCGAATTCCTTCAGCACGGCCTCTTCGACCAGATCAGTCAGTTCGTCGATGATGAACGAGCCCTGGATCGGGTTCTCGTTCTTCGACAGGCCCCATTCGCGATTGATGATCATCTGGATCGCCATAGCGCGCCGAACGGAATTCTCAGTGGGCGTCGTATAGGCCTCGTCGAACGCGTTGGTATGCAGGCTGTTGCAATTGTCATAGATCGCGATCAGCGCCTGCAACGTCGTGCGTATGTCATTGAAATCCATTTCCTGAGCATGAAGCGAGCGGCCTGAGGTTTGAATGTGATATTTCAACTTCTGAGAGCGGTCGTTCGCGCCGTATTTGTTACGCATTGCCACCGCCCAGATGCGCCGCGCCACGCGACCGATGACGCTATATTCCGGGTCCATCCCGTTCGAGAAGAAGAACGATAGGTTCGGCGCGAAATCATCGATATTCATACCGCGCGCAAGATAGGATTCGACGAACGTGAATCCATTGGACAAGGTGAAGGCAAGCTGGGAGATCGGGTTCGCGCCGGCCTCTGCGATGTGATAGCCGGAGATCGAAACGGAATAGAAATTCCGCACCTTGTGATCGACGAAATATTCTTGGATGTCGCCCATCATCTTGAGGGCGAATTCTGTCGAGAAGATACAGGTGTTTTGCCCCTGGTCTTCCTTCAGAATATCGGCCTGAACCGTGCCGCGCACGGTCTGCAACGCATTGGCGCGAATCTGTGCAGCTTCGTCAACCGTCGGGGCTCGGCTCGTTTCGGCCTCGAATTTCTCGATTTGCTGATCGATCGCGGTGTTGAAGAACATGGCCAGCAGCATGGGCGCCGGTCCGTTAATCGTCATCGAAACCGATGTTGTGGGCGAGCAAAGATCGAAGCCCGAATAGAGCGCCTTCATATCTTCCAGTGTTGCGATCGACACGCCGGAATTGCCGACCTTGCCATAGATATCGGGCCGTTCGTCCGGATCCCAGCCATAGAGAGTCACCGAATCGAAGGCAGTCGACAAACGCTTGGCGTCAGAGTCTTTGGACAGGAACTTGAAGCGTGCGTTCGTGCGGAAGGCATCACCCTCGCCGGCAAACATGCGAGTCGGGTCCTCGCCTTCGCGCTTGAAGGGAAACACGCCGGCGGTATAGGGGAACTCTCCTGGCACGTTCTCCGCCGTCAACCAGCGTAACAACTCGCCGTGATCTTCGTAGCGCGGCAGCGCGACCTTTCGGATCCGCGAGCCGGACAGGCTGATGGTTACCTGCTTAGTGCGAATTTCCTTGTCGCGTACCTTCACAACGTAATCGTCGCCGGAATAGGCCTCCTTCACCGCAGGCCAGGCTTCAAGCAGCTTGCGTGCGCCTGCATCCTGACGGTCCTTGCGGTCCGCGAGAAGCACATCCAGCGAACTGCCATCGCCCCCGGTCGCAGCGAGCATCCGCTTGGTGCCTTCAAGCTGCTGTATCTCGCGTGCGACCTTCACCTGAGCCGCCGCCTGGTGATGATAGCCACGCACCGTGTCGGCGATCTCGGCCAGATATCGCTGTCGTGAAGCCGGAACGATCGCCGGACGTGCAGACGGAACATGTCCACCAGCCATACCGAAACGGGTTTTGGGAAGTGGAAAATCCTTCGCCGCCAATTGTTCGCGCAAGCCCAAATAAAGGCCGGTTACGCCATCATCCTGGAAACGCGCCGCTATTGTGCCATAGACCGGCATCGTTTCCGGCGCCTGCATGAAGGCCTCACGGTTGCGCTGAACCTGCTTGCGGACATCGCGCAACGCATCCTCGCCGCCCTTGCGGTCGAACTTGTTGATCGCAACGATATCGGCGAAATCGAGCATGTCGATTTTTTCGAGCTGGCTGGCCGCGCCAAATTCCGGGGTCATCACATAGAGCGAGATATCGGCGATATCGGCGATTGCAGCATCGCCCTGGCCAATACCGGGCGTCTCGACGATCACAAGGTCAAAGCCGGCGGCGCGGCAAGCCTCGATCGCGGATGGCATGAACTTAGGAACTTCGCTATCCGATTCGCGCGTCGCGATCGACCGCATATAGATCTGAGGCCCATTGATTGCGTTCATACGGATACGATCGCCCAGCAGAGCGCCACCGCTTTTCCGCTTTGATGGGTCGATCGCCAATATGGCTATTTTGAAGTCTTCGCTGTCGAGACGGAAACGGCGAATAACCTCATCGGTCAGGGATGACTTACCCGAACCGCCGGTGCCTGTGACTCCGAGAACCGGCATCGGCCGGCGCTCGCTCGTGCCTTCGCCAAGCCCTGCCATCGTCGCAGCACCCGCAGTACCGTGCTCAAGCCGCGTAATCATCCGCGCCAAGGGACGCCAACCAGCCGTGGGCAGCGACTCGAGGCCGACGGCTCCATCGTCGGCCGGATCGTAATCGGCACGCTGGATCATGTCATTGATCATACCCTGGAGGCCCATCCGTTGGCCGTCTTCGGGCGAATAGATCTTCTCGACGCCATAAGCATGCAACTCGGCAATTTCGTCTTTTACGATTACGCCGCCGCCGCCGCCAAACACCTTGATACGGCCACCGCCGCGTTCGCGCAGCAGGTCGATCGCATATTTGAAATATTCGACATGCCCGCCCTGGTAGGAACTGATGGCGATTCCCTGAACATCTTCCTGGATAGCGGCCGTGACGATCTCATCCACAGACCGATTATGGCCCAGATGAACCACCTCGGCACCGGTCGACTGGATGATGCGCCGCATGATGTTGATCGCGGCGTCGTGACCGTCGAACAGGCTGGTAGCGGTGATAAAGCGAATCTTATTCTTCGCCTTGTAAAGCTGCGGCTTTGCGAATTCGACTGTCACGCTATCGGGCACTGCTTCCTCCTACGGAGACGGTCGCGGGCGCATTCGGCTCCCATGCAACCTCGTGTCTTTAACTTAGTTTACACCAATGAAGACGTCAGAACGCATCTTCCGCCATCGCCATGACTGTGGCGCTTCCCGCCGTTGCCATAACCTTCAAGGATGACGCGCGAGGCAGAATCTGTTCGCCATAGAACCGCGCGGTCACGATCTTCGCCTTCAGGAATTTCTCGTCGGCTCCGCCTTGAGCAAGTTCCGATTTGGCGGCCAAGGCACCTTTAGCCAGCAACCACCCGCCTGCGACCGTACCCCACAGCCGCATAAACGCGACCGCACCGGCGGCAGCATCGCGCGGGTCGCCTTTCTGACTTTCCAAAATCCAATCGGTCGCGCTGTCCAAGGCTGCAATGCCCTCGGTCAGCGCAGCACGCAGGCCCGCCAACTCAGCCCCCGCCGCATCTAGGCCGGCATCGATGTCGCGCATTCTCGCTATGAAGGATTTAGCGGTCTGGCCGCCGTCTCGGGTCAGCTTGCGACCGATCAGGTCATTTGCCTGAATGCCGTTTGTGCCCTCATAAATTTCTGCGATTTTGGCGTCCCGCATGAACTGAGCAGCGCCGGTTTCCTCGATATAACCCATTCCGCCATGAACCTGGACGCCGATCGCAGCGACCTCGGACCCCACTTCGGTTCCCCAGCCCTTTACGACCGGAATCAGCAAGTCGACAACGGCCTGACGCGCCTTGCGAACCTCGGGGTCGTGGTGGCGCTTGGCTACATCAAGTGAGCTCGCAGCCAGATAGGCCAACGCCCGGCTGGCTTCTGTTAGGGAGCGCATGGTCAAGAGCATGCGGCGGACGTCCGGATGGTGAACGATCGTGACGCCCTTAGAGTCCGTTCCGGCGACATCGCGACTCTGTACACGGTCACGGGCATAGGCCGCAGCATGCTGTGTCGCCCGCTCGGCGATTGCCACACCTTCGAGGCCGACCGACAGTCGCGCATTGTTCATCATTGTGAACATATATTGAAGGCCTTTGTTCTCCTCGCCGACTAGCGTGCCGATCGCCCCACCATTGTCGCCGTAAGCCATGACAGCCGTCGGGCTGGCATGGATGCCCATCTTGTGTTCCAGCGACGCGCAACGCAGATCGTTACGTCCCTGGATATCGCCGTTGGGCCCGACGAGATATTTCGGAACGACAAACAGCGATATGCCCTTGACGCCAGGCGGAGCGTCGGGCGTGCGAGCCAGCACCAGATGAACGATATTCTCGGTCATCTCGTGATCGCCATATGTGATGAATATTTTCTGGCCGGTGATCAAATAATGATCGCCCTGTTTGACAGCACGGGTACGTACGGCGCCCACGTCTGATCCCGCCTGAGGCTCGGTCAGGTTCATCGTGCCGGTCCATTCGCCGGATATCAGTTTCGGTAGGAACAGGGTCTTTTGGGCCTCCGTCCCATGATGCGATATCGCTTCGACTGCGCCCTGGGTCAGCATCGGACAAAGGGAGAAGGCCATGTTGGCCGAAGTCCACATTTCCTGCAGTACGATCGAGACCAACCAAGGCAGGCCCTGCCCGCCGTGATCGGGATCGAAAGGCACTGAGTTCCAACCACCATCAACAAAGGCGCGGTATGCCTCGGCCCAGCCATCCGGAGTGCGCACCACACCGTTCTCAAGACGAGAACCCTGCTTGTCGCCAACCCTATTAAGCGGCCCCAAGACCCCTCCGGCCAATCGACCCGCCTCTTCGAATATAGAGTCTGCCAGTTCGAGATTGAGGTCTTCGACACCGGGCAGTGCAGCGACCTCATCGAAACCTGCCAGCTTCGTGGCTGCGAAACGCATATCGGCTATTGGAACTCTATAGTCTGTCATGGGCGTTGAACCACGAAATCAGGCATGCTCTCCGGCCCATCGAGCGAGATCGAAGGGCACGTGGTGCAGGCCTTTGGTTATTGAACAAACGTTTGTCTGACTATATTCAATGTGAGTTCGCGAAACAAGATTCGCACCCTAGTGAACCGACGACGCCCGCAGGAATTTCACGGTGAGGACACAACTGGCTAAACATCCGGATAGCTCGCCTGAAATTCAGCTGCCGTCCGAGGGGACGCGCAACCGCAAACAACAAATCCTCGAAGCCGCCGCGCGTCATTTCAGTGAGCGCGGTTTTCATGCAACGAGTATGCGCGACATTGCAGCCGACGTTGGGTTCCTAGTCGGGTCAATCTATTACCATTTCGAGTCCAAAGATGCCTTGTTCGTTGCCGTACACGGAGCAGCGGTTGAGATGATGACCGAGGCCGTCCAAGCTGCGCTCAACGGGTTCGTAAAGCCATGGGACAGGCTTGAGGCCGCCGCTGCAGCGCATTGCGAGGCACTGAACGGCGATAACGCGTTCGTCGGCGTGGTCACACCGATATTTCCGGTAACCGTTGGCGAACTGCGCAATGCGTTGGCAGCACAGCGCGACGCCTATGAGCGGCTATTCATGGCTCTTATCGATGCTCTCGATCTGGATGATTCGATGGACCGGAAAGTTTTCCGCCTCCACCTTTTGTCGGCCCTCAATGGTACAAAATTCTGGTATCGGCGGGGCGGAAAGACCCCCTCGGAAATTGGCCGCCAACTCGTCCGTATGCTGCATCCTCGCAAGTCAGACTGATTGCTTATTGGGCGGGGCCAAACAAGGCCCGTGCCCCCGAGGACGAATATGAATTTGAAAGAGACCGTCAAAACCGCAATCGATGGCGCGGTCGGGGTCATTACTTTGGATCGCCCGCGGGCGTTGAACGCACTGGACAAGTCTATGTGTTTGGCGATCGACAGTGCACTCACCTCATGGGCAACCGATGAATCGGTCGCTGCCGTTTTGATCCGCAGCTCAACAGAACGTGCATTCTGCGCCGGAGGCGACGTTCGGCAGATACATGACAATGGGCTTGCTTGGAAGCGAGGCCAAGGCGACGGAAGTCTCGGACGTGAATTCTTTCGAGACGAATACCGGATGAACCACAAAATCCGAAGTTTCCCTAAGCCCTATATCGCGCTGATCGACGGCATCACGATGGGAGGCGGTGTCGGGCTTTCAGTTCACGGCGAATATCGCATCGCGACCGAGCGCACACTTCTCGCTATGCCCGAAACCGGCATCGGTCTGTTCCCGGATGTCGGCACGTCTTATGTGCTACCGAGACTGCCCGGTGAATTCGGAACTTATCTCGCTCTTACCGGCGCGCGTATCAAAGCAGCAGATGCTTTAGCCCTAGGTTTGGCAACCCATTTCGTATCGGCCAATCGGCTCGACGAACTCACGACCGCCTTGATTGGCACGATCAATGTTGCCGATGCTGTCGGGATGATTGAGAAGACAATGATGCAGTTCGCCACCGATCCTGGCACACCGGAACTGATCGACCACCGCGCTCTGATCGATCAGTGTTTCGGGCACAACCGCGTCGAGGAGATTTTGGCGGAATTGGATCGGCAGCATAGCATGTTTGCACAAACGGCCGCCGCGACGATCCGCGCAATGTCGCCGACTAGCGTGAAACTGACGTTGAAGGAAATGCGCCAGGGCCGGAGTCTCGATTTCAGCGCATGCCTACGCATGGAGTATCGACTGAGCCAATATCTTCTAGCGGGGCACGATTTCTATGAGGGCGTTCGCGCACAATTGGTAGACAAGGATCGAGACCCGAAATGGTATCCGGCCTCTCTCGATGCCGTCGACGATAATACACTCGACAGTTACTTCCTAAGTCCGGTCGACGGCGACCTGACCTTTCCTGCTTAGTCCGGGCGGCAGCCGAAATCCACAGCGGCGATCAAGTTCCCGGAATCCTGGGGACCGAGTGCAGGCTACCTCTCAATTCAATTGTCATGTGGAAAGGGAACATAAGTTATTTGACATGACCTTATGCTGATGATTGTGTTTCTCAAGCGTCATTAGTTGGCAATCAATTAATAGGCACCCAATGTTCCGATGGTACCTTGGCAAGACCATCCAACGCGGCAGGATGGTTCTAATAGAAGCCAACGGCCGAGAGACGAAGTTCGGCGAAGATTGCCCCGGCCCGGCTCTTACCCTTCGTGTCCACGACAGAAGAACGATGTGGCGGCTTTGTATCAATCCGGATCTCGCGCTGGGAGAAGCCTTCATGGAGGGGACGCTCACTGTCGAGAATGGCACAATTCGAGACGTCATTGGGCTGATTTTCGACAATATGGCAGATGGGTCTCCTCTGCCACAGGATGCCTTGGCGCGCCCCATAAGACCCGTTATGCGGCGGATTCAACAGTATAATCCCATTGGGCGTGCGCAGCGGAATGTTTCCCACCACTATGATTTGTCTCGACGCCTTTACGAGTTGTTCCTGGATGCTGACGAGCAATATTCTTGCGCTTACTTCTCCAACCCGGGCATGACTTTAGAGGAAGCACAAGATGCCAAGAAAAAGCACATCGCGGCGAAACTGCTGCTCAAGCCGGGTATGCGCATTCTCGACATAGGGTCAGGCTGGGGAGGATTGGCTTTAACTCTAGCAGAAACCGCTGGGGTCGATGTAACCGGCCTCACGCTTTCACGCGAACAACTTGCCGTCGCTAGCGAGCGCGCAAAGGCCCGCGGCGTGTCCGACCGGGTGCGATTCTATCTGCGTGATTACCGAGCCGAGACTGGTGTCTATGACCGAATCGTATCGGTTGGCATGTTCGAGCATGTCGGAGTCAATCACTACGAGACATTTTTTGATACGGCTAATCGACTATTGGCACCCGACGGAATCATGTTGCTGCATTCGATCGGGCGCTTAACGGGTCCGGGTAAGACCAACTCCTGGATCAGGAAGTACATCTTCCCTGGCGGATATGCTCCTGCATTGTCGGAAGTGCTCACTGTAATCGAAAAATCCGGGTTATTGACGACGGATATCGAGATATTGCGGACGCATTACGCAATGACGATCAACCGCTGGCAGGAACGCTTTACGGCAAACCGAGCAGAAATCTCCCAGCTTTATGACGAGCGATTTTGCCGCATGTGGGAATTCTATCTCGCCGGAGCGGAAATGGATTTTCGATACCTCAAGGCAATGGTGTTTCAACTGCAAATGTCCAAATCGATCAGCGCCGTTCCTCTGACCCGTGACTACATGTTCGAATGGGAAAAGCAAGGCGCGCAATCCCCGGAAAGCCGCGCAGCATAGCGAGACCTTTAAGAGGTCATAATATAAATATTATAGTTCTTATTTATTTACCATATATAACAACAATTATAGTATATTAAACTATGTATATGACCAATAAATACTTTATATACATACAGAAAGTCTTAATATAAAATTCAAGTAGCGCGGCGTCGCGTTATGTGCTTTAAACCGCCCGTCTTCAAAAAATAGAGGGTGACGCACTATGTCTAGAACCGTCGTGAGAACATTACGGCAGGCCGCTTTTGGCACGCTCGCAATCCTGGCTATGGCCGGCAGCGCTCAGGCCGTCGACATCACGGGCGCGGGCTCTACCTTTGTGTATCCCATCATGGCCAAGTGGGCGGAAGCCTACAAAGTAGCAGCCGGAACATCGACCAACTATCAATCGGTGGGTTCGGGCGCCGGCATCAAACAGATCAAAGCGAACACAGTCGATTTTGGTGCTTCCGACAAACCGCTTCCGCCGGACGACATTAAGGCTTCTGGCTTCGTCCAATTTCCGGCGGTGATTGGCGGCATTGTCCCGGTGGTCAATCTGCCTGGTATCAATCCGGGCGAACTTGTACTCGACGGCAAAACGCTTGCCGATATTTACGCAGGCGTCATCACGACCTGGAACGATCCAGCCCTTGTCAAAGCCAACCCTGGTGTCAAGCTTCCGAATACCCCCATTACTGTGGTCCACCGGTCCGACGGTTCAGGAACGACATTCAATTTCACATACTACCTTGCGGCAGTGAATGCGGACTGGCAGGCAAAGGTTGGCGCCGATACTGCCGTCGAGTGGCCTGCTGGCGTCGGCGGAAAGGGAAATGAGGGCGTAGCGGCATTAACCGCGCAGACAACTGGCGCTATAGGTTATGTGGAATATGCCTATGCACTCCAGAACAAGATGACTTATACAAAGATGGTTAACTTCGACGGGTTAATCGTGGAGCCGAGTGCGGCTAACTTCCAAGCTGCGGCGGCCAATGCCGATTGGAAGAGCGTTCCAAACTATCGGCTGGTCCTAGCGAACCAGCCAGGGAAGAATAGCTGGCCGATGACCGCTGCGGTTTCCATCTTGATCTACGCTAAGCAGGATAAGCCCGCTGTCGGTAAGGAGGTCTTGAAGTTCTTCGATTGGGCCTATCACAACGGCCAGCAACTGGCGGGGGACCTACAGTACGTGCCGCTGCCCGATAACTTGGTTAAACTGATCGAAGCCTCGTGGGCGAGCGACGTTAAGGATGCCGACGGCAAACCTCTCTGGCCGTAACTGACTTGTTTGAGTAGTTACTAGGAGCGGGGCTTAGAGCCCCTCTCCATCTTCTCCAGAACCACAAGTGAAGGCTACTGATGACCCAAGTAGCGGTGAGCGCATCTCACGGCCAAAGAGGCGGCGCCCATCCGGGGCGCGTCGGCAACATCCTCTTCGGAGGATCCGCCTGGATTTTCGCGATCCTGGTTTTGGTTTTGCTAGCAGGAGTCACCGTCTCGCTGGTAATCGCCGCAGCGCCCGCCTTTCGCGAGTTTGGTTTTTCATTCATCTGGACCGAGGCCTGGAACCCCGTAAAGGATCGGTTTGGCGCGTTGCCAACCCTTTATGGCACGGTGATCACCGGGTTTATCGCCATGATTATCGGCGTCCCGGTCAGTCTCGGGATTGCGATCTTCCTGACTGAGCTGTGCCCAAACTATCTCAAGCGCCCGATATCGACGGCGGTCGAATTGCTCGCAGCGGTTCCCAGCATCATTTACGGCATGTGGGGTCTGTTCGTCCTGGCCCCGCTGATGCAGAAATATATCGAACCCGCGATTATCGGTACGCTCGGAAATATTCCCTTAGTCGGCGTTTTCTTCCAAGGTCCGCCCTATGGCATAGGTCTATTTACGGCCGGAATCATTCTGTCCGCGATGGTGCTGCCTTATATGGTTTCCATAATGCGCGACGTATTCGAAACCGTGCCACCGCAGTTTCGTGAATCAGCCTACGGCTTAGGCGCGACAACCTGGGAAGTCGTTCGTAGCGTCGTTCTACCTTATAGTAGAGTTGGCGTTATAGGCGCTTTCATGCTGGCGCTCGGTCGCGCACTCGGGGAAACGATGGCAGTCACCTTTGTGGTCGGTAACTCCTACCATATATCGACATCACTCCTGGCGCCCGGCAGTACAATAGCGTCGTCATTAGCCAACGAATTCGCGGAAGCCGACGGATTGCAGTTGTCCTCTCTTATGGCGTTAGGGTTTCTCCTCTTCGTCTTAACCTTTTCGGTAATTGGCATCGCCCGTTTGATGCTGATGCGACTACAAAAACGATACGGCTAAGCCATGGTGACGCTCGCTAAGACTCCGAGAGTGGCCTCCACCAATGCCGTTGTCCGGCGACGAGTTCGCGCGAACCGGATTATATCGGGCTTATCGATCGCCGCGACCGGCGCCGGACTTTTCCTGCTGGCATGGATCTTAGGCTATCTGCTTTTCAAGGGCTTCACGACCCTGTCCCTGCAGCTATTCACAATGGACACTCCTCCGCCTGGCAGCAACGGCGGGCTGGCAAATGCCATAATCGGCAGCCTTTTGATCACCGGCGTCGGGATCCTGCTGGCCACGCCGATCGGCATTTTGGCTGGCACTTTCTTGATCGAATATGGCCGCGGCACCAAATTGGCCGAAGTTATCCGGTTCGTGAACGACATGCTGGTCAGTGCACCATCGATCATCATCGGCCTGTTCGTGTATCAAATTGCGGTCGCACCGGTTCATCATTTCTCGGCTTGGGCCGGCGCCATCGCGCTCGCCATCATCGCACTGCCGATCATCGTGCGTACGACTCAGGATATGCTGCAACTCGTCCCCGACGCGTTGCGCGAAGCCGCTTTTGCGCTGGGGGCGCCGAAATGGCGCGTGATTGTGGTCGTCAGCTATCGTGCTGCGTTCCAGGGTATGCTGACCGGCGTGTTGCTTGCCGTGGCTCGGATTAGCGGCGAAACGGCTCCACTCTTGTTTACCGCCTTGTCCAACCCCAGTTGGACAACCAGCATGTCATCCCCCATGGCAACTTTGCCCGTCGTGATATATAAGTTTGCTGGCGCGCCCTATCAGGATTGGCAAAATCTGGCCTGGGCGGGAGCTTTGTTGATTACGTTCTCTGTATTGATTTTGAATGTCGTCGCCCGCAGTTTTGCTCCACGCACCAGGAATTGAACGCATGAGCGAACCTCATTTAAGTCTGCAAACAATCGCTCCCGGAGCAAGTTCCGGGCCACTCGCCGACCCCAGCTTCAACCCCAAGATTTCAGTTAAGGGACTGGATTTCTACTACCAGACCGGTCACCGCGCTTTGAAGGACATCAACCTGTCGGTCGCCGACAAGCTGGTGACCGCTTTTATCGGCCCCTCGGGTTGCGGCAAGTCGACCTTATTGCGCGTGCTCAACCGGATTTACGATCTGTATCCTGGACAGCGCGCGACCGGTGAGGTGTTGGTCGATGGCGAAAATATTCTCGCACCAAATTACGATTTGACTCGGCTTCGCGCTAAGGTCGGCATGGTCTTCCAAAAACCCACGCCATTCCCGCTGACGATCTGGGATAATATCGCTTTCGGCATCAACCTTTATGAAAAGCTTTCTAAACCCGACCTCGAGGCCCGTATCGAATGGGCTCTACGCAAGGCTGCCATTTGGGAAGAGGTAAAGGATAAGCTGAAGCGAAACGGCGCCAGCTTATCAGGCGGTCAGCAACAGCGCCTGTGTATCGCACGAGCCATCGCGGTCAAACCTGAAGTCATCCTAATGGACGAGCCATGTTCTGCGCTCGATCCGATTTCAACCGCCCGTGTGGAAGAATTAATTCTTGAACTCGCAGACGACTACAGCATCGTCCTGGTGACCCATAATATGCAGCAAGCCGTTCGCACGGCGGATTTCACAACCTTCATGTATCTTGGCGAGATAGTCGAGTTCGGCCAGACAGAGCAGATTTTTTCCAATCCCACCCAGCAGCGCACGCAAGACTATGTCACCGGCCGCTTCGGCTAATCAGCTACAGTGACAGTGGTGTGGGGGCTATTGCTCGACGCCATTTAGGTAGGCACCTATTTCTTTGATAATCGCCGGCACCGGCTTTGCGGCATCAACCGCGATATAGCGCTCGTCGGCTGACGGTTCCTCCAAGACCTCAAATTGTGTCGACAAGAGAGACGCGGGCATGAAATGCCCAATGCGGCCTTCCAAATGCGCCGAGACTGTCTTCAAAGTACCCTGTAAATATACAAAAAGCACCTCCGGACGCCCCCTCGCCAAAATTGCACGATAACTATGCTTTAGAGCCGAGCAGGTAACAATACCGGTTTCTCCGTTGTGTAAGCGCGCATCGATCCAGGCTGCTATGCTGTCCAGCCAAGGAATCCGGTCGTTATCATTCAGGGGGTACCCCGAACGCATTTTTGCGATATTGGCTGGAGGATGGAAATCATCACCTTCGGCAAAAACCCATCCCAGTTTCTTTGCCAGGGTCACGGCAACCGTACTCTTGCCGCAGCCTGAGACACCCATGACGACTAGAATTCTAGGCGAATGCGAATTCAAATTGCAGGCCGAGGTAAAGAGTGGGTCACCCCGGTACCAGCCTGTGCACCCCATCCACATCCGCAACGAACGCCTCTGAAGCGATACCAACGAACAAACCACTTTCGACTACGCCAACAATCGTCGCCAGGTCACGTTCGAGGGTCCCGGCATCCAAAATGAGATCGAAGTCGCAGTCCACGATATAGTGCCCACCATCAGTAACATACGGACCGCCATCGGCACCGATGCGAAGCGTTACCTTCCCGGCGCGATCACGCAATTTGTTAACCGTGACTTCCCAGCCGAAAGGAACGATCTCCACCGGCAATGGAAAGCCGCCACCCAGTCGATCGACTAGTTTTGAGGCGTCGCTGATCACGACCATGCGGTCGCTGGCCGCCGCGACGATCTTTTCGCGCAACAAAGCCCCGCCGCCGCCCTTGATAAGATCGAGCCTACCGCGCGCGATCTCGTCAGCACCGTCGATCGTGATGTCGATCCTTTGCTGTTCGGAAAACCCAACGACGGTAATCCCTTCGGCTTCGGCCTGGATGCGCGTGGCTTCGGAAGTGGGAATGGCAATGATGTCCAACCCCTGCCGCACCCTCTCGCCGATGATCGAAACCAGGAACTTGGCGGTCGAACCTGTTCCAAGTCCGACCACCATTCCGTCAACGACAAGATCCGATGCGGCCTGTGCGGCAGCCCTTTTCAGCTCTTGTATAGTCGCGCCGCTCATCCCTGTTGGCCTGCCCAAATTTAATGATCAAGGATTAATGTTAGTGTAAGGGGACTTCTGACGCCACAGTTTGTGTGGCCCGCACCTCCCCAACGGCAGGAGCAGCAGTCTATGGCGCGGTGCTTCGTCCCGGGCGAAGCAATAGAACTAATGGATCAAGATCAGCTCACTGGACACTCAAGCGGTGCTCCTTTGAGCTTGCGATAGAGGCGGATCAGGGCGTTGGTCGAACTGTCATGCTCAAGCTTAGGCTCGTCGGCACCCTCAAGTTGTGGCACGATCCGCTGGGCCAAAACCTTGCCGAGTTCGACGCCCCATTGATCGAATGAGTCGATTTGCCAAATCACGCCTTGAGTGAAGACATTATGTTCATAGAGGGCGACCAGTTTGCCAAGGGCAGCTGGCGTCAGCCTGTCCATCAAGATCGTGTTTGATGGGCGGTTGCCTTCGAAAAGACGGTGCGGCACCAGCCAGTCCGCCGTGCCTTCCGCCTTGACCTCCGCTTCCGTCTTGCCGAAGGCGAGTGCTTCGGCCTGGGCAAAGACATTGGCCATCAATATGTCGTGATGCCGGCCCAGCGGGTTCAGCGTCTGGGCGAAACCGATGAAATCGCAAGGGATCAGTCGCGTTCCCTGATGTATCAACTGATAGAAAGAATGCTGGCCGTTGGTTCCCGGCTCGCCCCAATAGATCGGGCCGGTATCGGTATCCACCTGGGTGCCATCGACCTTCACGTGCTTGCCATTGCTCTCCATGGTCAACTGCTGAAGATAGGCGGGAAAGCGCTTCAGATATTGCTCATAGGGCAGGATCGCAACGGTTTGCGCATCAAAGAAGTCATTGTACCAGACCGCCAGCAGCCCCATCAGCACCGGCAGGTTGCGCTCGAACGGCGTGGTGCGGAAATGCTCATCCATTTCGTGGAAACCGGCGAGCATGGCACGGAAATTATCCGGTCCAACCGCTATCATGGACGACAAGCCGATGGCGGAATCCATCGAATATCGGCCACCGACCCAATCCCAGAAGCCAAACATATTGGCGGTATCGATGCCGAACTTGGTTACTTCCTTGGCATTGGTCGAGACCGCGACGAAATGTTTGGCGATGGCGCTATCGTCTCTCAGCCGGGCCAACAGCCAGTCCCGAGCCGTATGGGCGTTGGTCATGGTTTCCAGCGTGGTGAAAGTCTTGGAGGAAATGATGAACATCGTCTCCTCGGCATCTAGATCGATGACTGCCTCAGCGAAGTCGGTTCCGTCGACATTGGAGACGAAGCGGAAAACCAAATCGCGGGCGCTATACTGGCGCAGCGCTTCGTAGGCCATGACGGGCCCCAAATCCGAGCCCCCGATACCGACATTGACGATATTGCGGATCCGCTTGCCCGTATGGCCCTTCCAGGCGCCACTACGCACGCGGTTCGCGAAGTCCGACATCTTATTCAGAACAGCATGAACCTCGGGCACGACATTTTGCCCGTCGACGACGATAGTCGCGCCTTTGGGTGCACGCAGTGCGACATGGAGAACGGCCCGGTTCTCGGAAATATTAATTTTCTCGCCGGCGAACATCGCGTCGATGTGCGCTTTTAACCCCGACTGCTCCGCAACCTGGATCAGCAGCTTCAACGTCTCATCGGTAATTCGATTCTTCGAATAATCGAGATAGATGCCGACATCCTCCACCACGAGGCGCTCTCCTCGCTTTGGGTCCTCGGCGAAAAGCTGGCGCAGGTGAGTATTTTCGATCTTCTTGTGGTGAGCGCCGAGAGCGACCCATGCGGGCAGATTGCGAAGCGGTGTATCGGTCATCCGAAGGCCTCTTGGATAAGGGAGTCGCGCGCCCCCGCGATCCCCGCGGGGGCGCGCGAAGGATTGGGCGGTCAGGCAGCCGCCTTGGCTGCGGCTGTCTTAGCGTCGATCCCGGCCATCAATTCATGCCAAGACGCGACGAAGGATTCCGCACCGTCGTCCTGCAGTTTTGTCGCCAGGGCGTCGATGTCGATACCAGCTTTGCTGAAGGCGGCCAGCATCTGCTCACCCTCGACCCCGTCGGTCGGCATGACGTTCCCGACCTCACCGTGATCGCCGAAGGCATTCAGCGTATTCTCTGGCATTGTATTGACCGTAAAGGGCGAGGCAAGCGCCTTAATATACAAAATGTCCGGGGCTTTGGGGTCCTTGGTGCCGGTGCTGGCCCAGAGCNNCGGTGCTGGCCCACAGCAGGCGTTGACCATGTGCGCCCTCGTTATTGATGCGCTGCCAACGCTTGGACGCCATCAGATCGTGAGAGGCCGCATAAATGCGCTGACCCATGGCGATTCCGAGATGGTTGACCAATTCAGCGGGCACTTTGCTCGCGACTGCACCGTCCCAGCGGCTAACGAAAACCGAAGCCACCGAACCGACTTCGGGATTGAGCCCGGCGGCGATGC
>PLTD01000010.1 GCA_003165335.1 Rhodospirillales bacterium
GCTGGATTGAGGAAGATCTCGAATCCTCGCTCACCGGCGAGACGCGCACCAACATGGACCTCTTGAAGAGCCGCGTGCAGCGGTTAGAGAACCTGCTGGACGATCTGCTCGCCTATTCCCGCGCTGGGCGCGGCGAAACGGCCAACGATCTGGTCGATACCAGGGAACTGATCGGAGAGCTTGCCCTTCTCGTCAGCCCGCCGCAGGGCTTCAGCATTGTCGGCGGCGAGACCCTGCCAACCTTGCGGACGGCTCGTGCGCCCCTAACCCAGGTGCTGCAGAACCTGATCAGCAACGCGATCAAGCACCACGACCACCCGGCAAATGGACATGTGTGGATCGAAGCGCTTGCGCTGCCAGACGCCATCGAATTCATCGTTACGGACGACGGACCCGGCATCCCGGAGCGCTTCCGTGAGCGCGTCTTCGGCATGTTTCAGACACTCAAACCCCGAGATGAGGTTGAGGGAAGCGGAATGGGTCTTGCGATTGTGAAGAAGTTGATCGAACGCCAGGGCGGAAAGATTTGGCTAGTCGAGGGGTGGACGGGGAAAGGCCTCGCAGTTCACTTCACCTGGTCCTACAGTAACGAGGGGGAATACATATGACGTCGATGGTGAATCTTCTCCTGGTTGAAGACGATGAAGTCGACGTCCAGGGTCTGAAGCGCGCTTTCGCAAAGAGCCGGATCGGCAATCCGATCACGGTCGCGCGCGACGGCATCGAGGCCCTTGAGATTTTGCGGGGCGAGAATGGTCAGGCCAAACTCGCCAAACCACACCTGATTCTGCTCGACCTGAACATGCCGCGCATGAACGGGCTCGAGTTTCTTGAGGCGATCCGCGCCGACGAGGATCTGAAGACGTCGGTCGTCTTCATGATCACGACATCGAAGGCCGAAGAGGACAAGGCCCGCGCCTACGAAAAGAATGTTGCAGGCTATATCGTCAAGCAGGATCCTGCCAACACCTTTATGCAAGCCGTAGAGTTACTGGAACATTATTGGAAAATCGTCGAATTGCCCGAATAGATACATGAATACCCGGACCCGCATTCTGCTAATCGATGACGACAAGGTCGACCGGACGATGGTGCGGAGGGCCCTTGAGAAGTCTGGACTGAGGCATGACCTCGTCGAGGCGCCGGACGGCGCGACCGGCCTTCGCCGCGCTAAAGAGCAGGCGTTTGATTGCGTGCTGCTCGACTACCGCCTCCCCGACGTTGATGCGTTTGAACTCCTGGAGGTTCTGCTGTCGCCGACGGGCGGGGGCCACGCGGTCTTGATGTTAACGGGCGAGGCCGACCAGGAGATCGCCCTTCGCTTGATGCGGGCGGGCGCGCTCGACTATCTGACCAAGGCCGAGGTGACGCCCTCAAGTCTCGCTCGGGCAATCCGCTACGCGAAGGCGCGACGGGAGTTCCTGGCTGAGCTCGACATGGCGCGTCGCGAGGCCGAAAAGAAATCGCTCGAGCTCGACAGATTAAATCGGCAACAGACTTTTCTGCTTTCGATCATAGCTCACGATCTCCGCAATCACTTCCAAGTGCTGCTAGGCTTGTCGTCCGCCTTATGCCGAGCGGTATCGGCGGCGAATGTCGCGACAATCGACCGTGGCGCCCAAGGCATCCAGAAAGCAGCGCGCCAAGCCTACGCATTGATGGGAAGTCTGTTCGCGTGGGCGAGCCTGCAAATGGATACGACGACGACATCACTTTCTGACATCGACCTTGAGGAGATCACGCGCGAAACAGTTCAAGGTGCGGCGGAGGCGGCTACCGAGAAGAGCATATCCCTTGTTGTCGACTGTTCGGGCATCCAGGTGCGCGGGCATCGCGACATGCTGGCCGCGGTGCTGCGCAATCTCGTGAACAATGCCGTCAAGTTCACCCCGCCCGGCGGGGCGGTCACAATCACCGCGTGTCTGCGCAACGACCGCGTTGAAGTTGAAGTTGCCGATACGGGCGTCGGTATGCCTCCACACAGGATTTCCAACCTGTTCGAGCTAGACCAACGCATTTCCACGACAGGAACCGCGGGCGAACAGGGCAGCGGCTTTGGCCTTTTTCTCTGCCGTGACCTTGTAGAACAACTCGGCTCCGAGCTTACGGTCAGCAGCACTGTCAACCACGGCACAGCGTTTCGCTTCATGCTGGCTGGCGTCTTGGAACTGGCTGGGTAACCCGATCTGGGCGCAAGACGCCTGTCGCGCGCCGTTTGGTCAGGCTGCCGCAGTCACTGCCGCCGACGTCTGGTGGGCCTAACCCCGGGACGTGGTGGAGCGGCGGCTCCCCCCGATTGAGCCTTTGCGGAGGTCCGCTTCCTGGCGTGCGAATTGACACTGGTTGCCTCTTCGGTGAGGCTCAGCCCCCATCTGAAAGCAAGTGAGCGAGACATGGCGACCGGTACTGTAAAATGGTTCAACTCCACCAAAGGCTTCGGCTTCATCCAACCTGACGACGGCGGCGCAGACGTGTTCGTGCACATCTCGGCCGTCGAGCGCTCGAGCCTCGGCTCGCTCAACGAAGGCC
>PLTD01000198.1 GCA_003165335.1 Rhodospirillales bacterium
AAAATCTGACAGGAATCTGCTGGCTGGCAAGGGCAGGTGGCATCGATGGAGGACGCACTGCTTCGATTGCGTCGCGCAAGGCCCGCCCGACAGCTGGTGCGCAGTTATCCGTCGACTGCAGACCCAGAATATGTCCATTAAGGTAAGTAAGGTCGGCCAACGGGACGCAATTGCCCGAGTTAACCGGAGCTTTATAGACGGCCAAGACCCGGCATAACCACTGGTGGAGAAGCTCGGCTATTCTCGACGGACGTTCCTTGGCTGCTTTGGCATAGCCATTATCATTTTTCGGTCCAGTCACCTCGGCATGCGCCTCGGATAGCCACGGTGGGTTCGCAGACAACGCGACCAGCGCAATAAAGAACAAGCGGGACCGATGCATCCGTTGCCGTTTGAAGCTTCGGCGATACAGGCTAGCCTTAAAACTCATCCACCTCGAAATCCATGAGCGGCTTGGCGCCGGCCATGATGGTGCGGAAATGGGTTTCGGTTTCGGGGAGGGTTTTGGTGATGAAGAAGCGGGCGGTTTTGACTTTCGAGCCGTAGAAATCCTTGCGGTCGCTGCCCTCGGCCAGCTTGGCCTTGGCGACCTTCGCCATTTTGAGCCACATGAAGCCGATCGCCACCAGCGCGAACATGCGCAGGTACGGCGATGAAGCCGCGCCAGCCTCGTTCGGGTTCACCAGACCCTTTTGGGCGATGAAGCCGGTCGCCTGCTGAAGCTTTCCGAAGGATTTGGCATAGGGCAGCAGCAGCTCGCCGAACTCGGCGTCGCCCTTGTTGTCTTCGATGAATTTCGCGACCGGATGGAAGAAACGGCGCAGCGACCGTCCGAGATTGGCGGGCAGCTTGCGGCCGACCAGATCCAGCGCCTGGATGCCATTGGCACCCTCGTAAATCTGAGTGATGCGGGCGTCGCGGACGAATTGTTCGGCCCCGTTTTCGTGGATATAGCCGTGGCCGCCCCACACCTGCATGCTGCTATTGGCCGCCTCGAAGCCGGCGTCGGTGAAATAGGATTTGACGATCGGGGTCATCAGGGCGAGCAGGTCGTTTGCCGCCTCGCGCTCCTTCGGGTCTGTCGCATGTTCCTCTATGTCGAGCTGCAGGCTGACCCACAGGCCCAGAGCCCGGGCGCCCTCGACGAAAGATTTGACGGTCAGCAGATTCCGCCGCACGTCGGGATGGACGATGATCGGGTCGGCAGCCTTGTCCTTGGCCTGCGCACCGGTCAGCGCACGGCCCTGAATCCGGTCCTTGGCGTAGATCAGCGCGTTCTGATAGGCGACCTCGGCCAGGCCCAGCCCCTGGATGGCGACGCCGAGGCGCGCGGCGTTCATCATGGTGAACATGGCGCGCATGCCCTTGTCGCGCTCGCCGATCAGCCAGCCGGTGGCGTCGTCCAGATTCATGACGCAGGTCGATGAGGCCTTGATCCCCATCTTATGTTCGATCGAGCCGCAGAAGATGCCGTTGCGGGCGCCGGCGACCACCTGCCCGTTTTCCTCCTTGGGCAGGAACTTGGGCACGATGAACAGGCTGATGCCGCGGATCCCGGCCGGTGCGTCGGGCAGGCGCGCCAGAACCAGATGGATGATGTTCTCGGTGAGGTCGTGCTCGCCGGCCGAAATGAAAATCTTGGTGCCGGAGATCTTATAGCTGCCGTCGCCCGCCGGAACCGCCTTGGTGCGCAGCAGACCGAGGTCGGTGCCGCATTGCGGCTCGGTCAGGCACATGGTGCCCGACCATATGCCGTCGGTCAGCTTGGGCAGATAGAGGTTCTTCTGCTCCTGGCTGCCGTGGAGCGAAATGGCGCGATAGGCACCGGCCGACAGGCCCGGATACATCCCGAAGGATGTGTTGGAGGCCGACACCATCTCATCCAGCACAGAACTCATCGTGTGGGGCAGGCCTTGCCCGCCGTAAGCCGGATCGGCGGTGAGACCCACCCAGCCGCCCTCGCGGAATTTGTCATAGGCTTCCTTGAAGCCCTTGGGCGTGCGCACGACGCCGTTCTCGAAGCTGCAGCCTTCGGTGTCGCCGGACAGGTTCAGCGGCTGGATCTCGTTTTCGCAGAACTTCCCGGCCTCCTCGATCACGGCGTCCAGCAGGTCGGGTGTGGCATCGGTCAAGCCAAGCTTGGCGAACGTGTCGCCGACCTGAAGCACGTCGTTGAGCACGAAGCGGAAATTATCGATCGGTGCGGTATATGTCGGCATGGTTAGCCCTCAATTCCGAAGCGGTTTGCCGGTGTTGAGCATTTGCTCGATCCGGTCGATGGTTCCGTCCTGCTTGCACAGGCCGATGAAGGCCTTGCGCTCGAGCGTGCTGATGTCGTCCTCGGTCAGCAACTCGGTATAGTCGGTGTCGCCGCCGGTCAGCACGACCGCCAGCGCGTCCGACACCACGACGTCGTAGGGCGTCGCTTTGCCGGCGGTGACGAAGTCATGCACCGCCATGCTGAGCGCGGTGCGGCCGGTCGGGCCGGGCAGCTTGTATTCGTGCGGCTTGGGCGGGGCATAGCCCGGAACCAGCGACAGCGCCCGAGCCTTGGCGTCGGCCAGCAGCCGGTCGCGGTTCATGGTGATGCCGTCGCTCTCGCGCAGATAGAGCAAGTCCTTTGCCTGGGCGGCTGACTTGGACACTTGCGCGGTCGAGATGGTCTGGAAGGCGGTGGCGACTGCCGGGACCGGCCCCTTGGGCAGTTTGGGGTTTTCCAGCTGGCGGCCGAGCAGTTCCTTGCAACCGCCCCAACCGGGGATGACGCCGACGCCGACCTCGACCAGGCCCATATAGGTCTCGGCATAGGCCTGCACCGCGGTACTGTGCATGGTGATCTCGCAGCCGCCGCCCAATGCGCGGCCGGCCGGGGCCGATACGACAGGGAAGGGGGCGTATTTCAGCGCCTTATAGATCTGCTGCCCGGTGCCGATCATTTCCTCAAGTTGGTCATAGAGCGCGACATTGATCGCGAAGATGACCAAACCAAGGTTAGCGCCGACGGAGAAATTATCCGCGTCGTTGCCGATGACCAGGGCCTTCCAGGCGCCCTTGCCGTCGCCGATCAGCGCCAGCGCCTTGCCGATCATCCCCATGATGTCGGGGTCAAGCGAATTGGCCTTGGAATGGAATTCGAGACAGACGACGCCGTCGCCGATATCCCACAGGCTGGCGGAGCCGTTCTTGGCCAGCGGCTGGGATTTGCGCTTGATATCCTGCAGCAGCAGAACGCCTTCGGCCCGTTTCACGTCGTGATAATTGCCGTCCAGGCCCAGGAACTGAAGCTGGCCGCCGTCGACCCGATAGAAGCTGCGTCCGGCGGCGATCTCAAGCAGTTTGGGCACGGCGCGGCCCTTGGCTTTATACTGATCCGCCAGCCAGGCGGTGCCGACCTGGTCCATCAGTTCGAAGGGGCCGAATTTCCAGCCATAGCCCAGCTTCATGCCCTCATCGACCTCGACCAGCGTGTCGGCGATCTCTCCCACCAGGTCGGCGGAATAGGCGAAGGTCGGGGCCAGCATGCCCCAGGCGAAATTCGCGCCTTTGTCCGTGCCCGACAGCAGAGTCTTCAGCCCGGTCTTGCGGTCGGCCAGGGCCGCATCCAGGCTGGCGATGCTGACCGGTTGAACCGGATGATATTCGGCGGTTTTGAAATCGACCGCTTCCTTCAGCCGGGCCGCGCCGTTCTTGGTCATGCGGTAGAAGCCGCCCTTGCCCTTGCGGCCGGTATAGCCGGTTTCGATCAGCTTATTGATGAGCGGGGATTCGCGCAGTTCGGTCTGATAGGAATCGGTCTTGGGCAGGTTGCCGGCCATGCTGGACGACACATGCGGCATCAGATCGATGCCGACCAGATCGAACAGGCCGAACAGGCCGGTCGAGGGGAAACCCATCACTTTGCCGGCGACGGCATCGGCCTCTTCGACGGCGAGGCCGGAATCCTCGGCGGAATTGAGGCCAGCCTGCATCCACATCATGCCGATGCGGTTGGCGATGAAGCCCGGCGTGTCGTGGCAGCGCACGACGCCCTTGCCCAGTTGCACGTCGCAGAAGCGGGCCAGCGTCTGGGTGACATCCGGCGCGGTCTGTTTGCCTGAGACCAGTTCAAGCAGGCGCATATAGCGCGGCGGGTTGAAGAAATGGGTGATCGCGAAGTCTTTCTGGAAGGCCTCGGAGCGGCCCTCGATCAGGTTCTTCAGCGGAATGGTCGAAGTGTTGGAGGTGACGATCGATCCGGCTTTGCGGACGGTTTCAAGCTTGGCGTAGAGATCGTGCTTGATCTTCACATTCTCGATGATCGCCTCGACGATCCAGTCGCAATCGGCGAGCAGCTTGAGATCGTCTTCGAGATTGCCGGTGGTGATCAACTTGGCGTTGCGCGGGCTCATGAAGGGCGCGGGCTCGGTCTTCAACAGCTTGGCGACCGCGCCGCTGGCGATGGCGGTGCGGTCGGCTGGATCTTTGCCGACGATATCCAATAGCACGACCGGAATGCCGGCATTTGTCACATGGGCGGCAATCGCCGCACCCATCACGCCTGCGCCAATGACGGCGACTTTCTTAATCTCGCGTTGTGCGGGGGCCATCATACGGCCTCAAGGATCGTGGCGATGCCCTGGCCGCCGCCGATACACATGGTGGCCAGCGCGAACTGCTTGCCCTCGCGCTTCAGCAGGCTGGCCGCCTTGCCGGTGATGCGGGCGCCCGATGCCCCCAGAGGATGGCCCAGGGCCAATGCGCCGCCGTCAATATTCATTTTGGCCGTGTCGATGCCCAGGTCATGGATCACCGATAGAGACTGCGCGGCGAAGGCCTCGTTCAGTTCGATGATATCGATATCGGAAAGCTTAAGGCCGGCGCGCTTCAGAACTTTTTCAGTGGCCGGAACCGGGCCGATACCCATGATCTCAGGCGCGCAGCCGACGACCGACAAGGCGCGGATACGGGCCAGCGGCTTATAGCCGTGCGCCTTGGCGTAATCCTCGGACATGACCAGCACTGCGGCCGCGCCGTCGGTCAGCGGGGAGGAGGTGCCGGCCGTGACCGAACCGTTGACGTCGAAGGCCGGCTTCAGTCCGGCTAGTCCCTCCAGGCTGGTATCGGGACGGATCGTGCCGTCGGTCGTGACTTTGCCGCCCTTGGTGTCGATGGCGACGATTTCCTCCTCGAATTTGCCGGCCTTGGCCGCGGCCGCCGCGCGCTGATGAGAGGTTACCGCCAGTTCTTCCTGAGCGGTCCTGCTGATCTTGTATTTCTTGGCGAGATTCTCGGCGGTTTCGCCCATCGAGATATAGGCCTGCGGGTATTCCTTATAGAGTGTCGGGTTGGGCGAGGGGTTGAACCCCGGGACCGGCACGCGGGTCATCGATTCGACCCCGGCGCAGATGAAGACCTCACCGGCGCCTGCCGCGATCGCGCCGACCGCCATGTGGATCGAGGTCATCGAAGATCCGCAAAAGCGATTGACCGTGGTGCCCGCGACCGAAAGGGGGAGATGGGTCATAAAGCCCAGAATGCGGCCGAGATTGAGACCCTGCTCGGCCTCGGGGAAGGTACAGCCCAAGATCAGGTCTTCGATGTCGTCTGGGGCGATGCCGCTGTCGGCGACCAGCTTTGCGATCACCTGGGCCGCGAGATCGTCGGGGCGGGTTCGCGCCAACGCGCCCTTGCCGGCAAATTGAAACGGCGAGCGGCGGAAATGGGTGATGACGGCGTTGGTCATAATGTCGTGGCTCCGGGTCAAGGCCGAGGGCGGCTGCTGTTCCGGCCCGCGCGGCCGGCTTTATCGAAGAGCATCTATAGCGCGCTAAATGGGGTCTTGCGGGACGGCTGGCAACGGGCCGCCCCATGATCACTTACGCATGTAGATATGTGGATAGACATAGCCTCCGTCACCCTGTCAACCGGACGGCGGCGAGCTTGGCTTGGCGCGGGCGATTTCCTCTGCGATCAGGTCTTTCCGCGACAATTTGCCGATCAGCGTCTTGGGCAGCGGCGTGGTGCGAAACTCGATCAATTTGGGCATTTCGATCGGCGAGAGCTTGTCTTTCAGAAAGGCGTGCAGCGCTTCGGGCGTCAGGCTCATGCCGTCGTGCAGCTTGATCCAGACTTTCAGCGTTTCGCCGCGATAGGCGTCGGGAACGCCGCCCGCCACAGTCTCCTCGACGGCAGGATGGCGGTAGATCTCTTCCTCGACTTTGCGCGGATAGATCTTATAGCCGGAGGCGATGACGATATCCTTCAGCCGGTCGACGATATAGGTGTAGCCCTCCTCGTCCATCGTGCCGATGTCGCCGGTGTGGAAGCGGCCGCCGACCATCGAAAATTCGGTCTCCTCCGGCTTTTCCCAATAACCGGACATGACCTGCGGTCCGCGGATGCAGACCTCGCCGGGCTGGCCCAGCGGCATCGGGGTCACCCTGTCGTCCATTGAGATGATCTCGATGATCGTTTGCGGCGCGGGAATGCCGATCGATCCGGCCTTGCTGACGCCGAGCGGCGGGTTGCAGGTTGCGACGGGCGATGTCTCCGACAGGCCATAACCTTCGACCAGCGAACAGCCGGTCAGGCGCTCAAAGGTTTCTTTCACGTCCAGCGGCAAAGGCGCACCGCCCGATATGCAGAGCCGGATCGAGGAGATGTCGTATTTCTGCAGGCCGGGGTAATTGCTGATCGCCGTGTAGATCGTGGGAACCGCAGGGAAGAGCGTCGGCTTGGTCTTATCGATGGTCTCCAGAACCTGTTGCACGTCGAACCTGGGCAGGGCGACAATCTCGATCCCGCACAGGATCGGGTTGTTCATCGCCGAGGTCATGGCGAAGACATGGAAGAAGGGAATGACCGCCAGCATCTTGTCCTTGCCGGGCGTCATCTCCATCGCGAATTCCTCCATCTGGAAGGCGTTCGCATAGAGATTGGCATGGGTCAGCATCGCGCCCTTCGGCGTGCCTGTGGTCCCGCCAGTATATTGCAGTACTGCGATGTCCTTCAGCGGATCGACGGGGTGGGGCGTGATCTTGCCGTCATTGGCGATAATCTCTCCATAACGCTTGAAGCGGGGATCGGCGGGAAGGCGGGCGATATCCTTCCGCTTGGCAAGGCGATAGAGAAAATTGGTCGGGAAAGGCAATATGTCGGCCATCGGACAGACGACGACGGTGTCCAGCCGGCAGGCGTCGACCAGGCCGATCAGCTTGTTGGCTATCGGCGTGACGTCGATCGTCACCATGACCTTGGCGCCGCTGTCCAATATCTGATGTTTGAGTTCGCTCTCGGTATAAAGCGGGTTGCAGTTGACGACCGTGCCGCCGCATTTCAGGGTCCCGAAATAGGCCACCGGATAATAGACGCAATTGGGCAGCAGCAGCCCGACGCGGTCGCCCGGTTTGATCAGCTTTTTCAGCCCGCAGGCGAAATGGTCGACGAGGCTGCCGAGCTCATCATAGGTCCATTTTTTGCCCATGAAATCGAAGGCAGGCTGGTGCCCGTATTTGGCGACCGTATCGTCCAGCAGCGCGTAGAGCGGCTTTACCGGAATCTCGGCGTGCCAGTCCATTTCGGCGGGATAATGCGCGAGCCACGGCCAAGAGCCGGTTTCGGTATCGGAAACCGCAGTCATGTCTAGAATCTCCCCCAATCTCTTCAATCTAACCGCCCGGAGCGGGGGAGCAACCTGTCGGCCTCGGTTTTATCGCTTGTCGGGTTAAAATATTGCTCTTTGAGGCAAAAAAAGCGGTTGGCATAAGCGCATTCCACGGGATAATGTATTAGTACCAGTTCCTAGTGGAGTTGGACTATCCTCTGACGAAGGTTAGTTCATTGTCGCGGTTCGGTCACGAATTTGATACCGAAGGTGGTCTTGCCGTTCGGACACGACTTAAGTGGTTCAATGCCGCGAAGGGGTTCGGCTTTGTGTCCCCGACCGACGGCGCGCCCGACGCATTCCTCCATGTTTCCGTTCTTCATCGCGCCGGCCTGCAGGAGCTTGGCGACCAAGCCGAGCTGGTCTGCGAAATCGGCCAGGGTCCAAAGGGACCGCAGGTGATGCGGATCATCGAAACTTTGAGCACGGGGGCCATCGCGCCTCAGCAACGCAGCATGGCGGCCAGCGCCGGCCCGGAAGAAGAAATGGCCGGCACGGTCAAATGGTTTAAGCCCGACAAGGGGTTCGGCTTTATCACCGCCGACGATTCCGCCAAGGACGTGTTTGTTCACAAGAGCGTACTGCGACGCTCGGGCCTCAATGTTCTGGAGGCGGGCCAGCGCGTTCAGATGCGCGTTCAGGACGTCGAAAAAGGCCGCGAAGCCACCTGGGTCATCCCGCTTTAGGCAAATAAGCGGGAATGGCCGGGACTAGCCCGGCCATCAGACGATATCAATCCTTACCCTGCGGTCAGGCCGCCATCCAGCACGAGCGACTGGCCGATCATGAAAGAGGCCGCGTCCGAGCAGAGGAACAAGGCGCCCGCGGCGATTTCCGACGGGTCGGCAATGCGGCCGATGGGATGGGCGTTATTCATCGATGCAACCGCCAAGGGATTGCCGCCGTGGTTATCCATTGCGATCGGCGTATCGACGCCGCCGGGGCAGAGCGAATTGATGCGGATGCCCTGGCGGGCATATTGCAGCGCCGCAGCCTTGGTCATGCCGACGACGCCGTGCTTGCTGGCGGTGTAGGACGGTTTGTTGGCGACCGCCGACAGGCCGGCGATCGAGGCGACATTGACGATCACGCCGCTGCCCTGTTTCGTCATCTGCGCCAGTTGGTATTTCATGCAAAGAAATACGCCCTTCAGATTGATTGCGACGATACGGTCGAACATCTGTTCGTCCCATGTCGCTTCGGGCACCAACTCAGGATCGATGCCGGCGTTGTTGATCGCGAAATCGATCTGCCCATAGGCCGAGACGGTGCGCGCCACCAATGTTGAGACCGACTTGGCGTTGCTGACGTCGGTGTGGACGAAAATGCATTTCCCGTGAGCTGCGTGGATTTCGCGCGCAGCCTCTTCGCCGGCGGTATCGTTGACCTCGGCGATGACCACCCGCGCACCGGCTTCGGCGAAGGCCTTGGCCGTCGCCAGCCCGATCCCGCTTCCGGCACCTGTAACGATCGCGACCTTCCCTGCAAAAGGCTTGCTCAACACGTCCTCCTGTTTATATCTTTGAGCACTGTCTTAGACTTTTCCGGGGCCAATGTAACCGGAATCCGCCTAAAATTCGGTGCAAATTCTTATCGTAAATCTTGGCCGCTTTCGGGTGTCTGGTCTATAGCTGGTCCTATGTCCACCATACTCGTGACCGGCGCGGCCGGCTTCATCGGCAGCCACGCCATCCTCGCCCTGTCCGAAGCCGGACATAGTGTCGTTGCCATCGACGACCTGTCGACCGGGCGGCGCTGGGCGGTGCCGGCGGAGATGACTTTCATCCAGGGCGATGTCGGCGATGCGGCAGTGATGCGCAAGCTGTTTGCCGAGTACACGATCGACGCGATCATGCATTTCGCGGGCAGCATCGAAGTCGGCGAATCCGTCACTCATCCGCTGGCATACTATCGCAACAACACGATCGGCAGTCAGGTTCTGATCGAGGCGGCGATGGAGGCCGGGATAAGGCGGATCGTCTTTTCGTCGTCTGCAGCCGTCTATGGCGAGCCGCAGCGCCAGCCGATCCCCGAGGATGCGCCGACGCGACCGATCAACCCCTATGGTTGGACCAAGCTGATGACGGAGCAGATGCTCAAAGACGCGTCCGCCGCCTACGGATTCAACTATGCGGCGCTGCGCTATTTCAACGTATCGGGCGCCGATCCCCAGGGCCGTGCGGGCGAAAGCCTGAAAAAACCAAGCCATCTGATCAAGCGGGCGGTTCAGGTCGCGGTCGGCGTGCTGCCCGAACTGGGCATATTCGGCGAAGACTATCCGACCCCCGATGGAACCTGCGTGCGCGACTATATCCATGTCAGCGACCTGGTGGAGGCGCATATTCTGGCGTTGGCGCATCTCGAGGCGGGCGGCGGCAATCTCATTCTCAATTGCGGCCACGGCAAAGGCGTCTCCATCCGCGAGGTGGTGCAGGCCGTCGAGCGTGCGACGGGCAAACCTCTGCCGGTCAGAAGCGCACCGCGCCGACCGGGCGACCCGCCGGCGCTGATTGCCGCCGCCGACCGGATCACACAGGTGCTGGGATGGCGGCCGCAGTACGATCTGGACGCAATGGTCGAGACCGCCCTGGAATGGGAACGGCGCCTGCTGCGCGCGCCTGACGGCGTTCATCCCTGAGCGCCATGACCAAAACGCCCCGCGTCGGTGTTCCGGCCGATTACCGCATGCTGGCCGGCGTCGGCGTTCATGTCGCCGATGAATCCTATATCCGCGCCGTGGTGGATGCCGTCGGCGCGATCCCGGTGATACTGCCGGTTCTCGTGGACGCGGATGTGCCGTCGATGCTGGCCGGCCTGGACGGCATATTGCTGACCGGGAGCCAATCGAATGTTGCGCCGGCACGCTATGGCGGACCGGAGGCCGAACCCGGTTCGATGAACGATCTCGAGCGCGATGCGATGAACCTGCCTTTGATCCCCGCGATCGTCGCCGCGGGGATTCCGATGCTGGCCATCTGCCGCGGCTTTCAGGAGGTGAATGTCGCCTATGGGGGCAGCCTGCATCAGAAACTGCAGGAGCAGCCCGGACGGATCGACCATCGCGCGCCGGCCGGTCAGCCGGTCGAGGTGCAATATGCGCCGATTCACACGGTCGATTTCCCGGAAGGCAGCCTGATGCGGCGCTTGATGGGAACCGAAGAGGCCATGGTCAATTCGGTTCATTGGCAGGGTGTCGACCGGCTGGGGCAGGGGCTGGCGGTCGAGGCCGTGGCGCGCGACGGCACGATCGAGGCGGTGCGGATAGCCGAGGCGACGGATTTCGCTCTGGCGGTTCAATGGCATCCGGAGCATCGTCCGGCGGAGAATCCGGTGTCGCGCGCAATCTTCGGCGCATTCCGCGCGGCGGTTGAAAAGCGGGCCCAAGGGCGCAAGAGCAAAGGTTGATGATGGCAGGCGCCGAAATCGAGAAACTGATCCAACTGTTGGCCAAGCTGCCGGGACTGGGGCCGCGTTCGGCCCGCCGGGCGGCGCTGACCATGCTGAAGCGGCGCGACGCCATCATGATTCCCCTGGCCGAGGCCATCGAAACGGCGGCCGAGGCTGTGCGGACCTGTTCGGTCTGCGGCAATCTCGATACGCGGGACCCCTGCAACATCTGCCGCGAGCCGCACCGCGACCCCGAGATCATCTGCGTCGTAGAAGAGGTGGCCGATCTTTGGGCGCTGGAGCGCAGCGGCGCCTTCCGCGGGCGCTATCATGTGTTGGGTGGCACGCTGTCGGCATTCCAGGGCATCGGCCCCGACGATCTGGCGATCGATGCTCTTGTAAGCCGGGCGCGCGCCGCCGAGGTGCGCGAGGTGATTCTGGCCCTGAACGCGACCGTCGAGGGACAGACGACAGGCCATTTCATCACGGAGCAACTCGACTGCGCCGACGTCAAAGTGACCCATCTGGCGCATGGCGTGCCGATGGGCGGCGAGCTGGACTATCTCGACGACGGTACGCTGACCGCGGCGTTGCGCGCCCGGCGTTCGGCCGGGCAATGAGTTTTCCCGATATTTTCGCCTTTCCTGACATTTTTGATGGGGTCGAAACCTGGGTGTTCGACCTGGACAACACGCTCTATCCCGCCACATCCAAAGTATTCGACCAGATCAGCCGGCGCATGACAGGGTTCATCGCTGAGCATTTCGACATTGCGCCCGATGCGGCACTGGCGCGGCAGCGCGATTTTTTCGTGCGCTACGGCACGACGCTGCGCGGGTTAATGATCGAGCATCGCATCGCGCCCGAACCGTTCCTGGATTATGTGCATAAGATCGATGTCGGCATGGTGGCGACCAACCCGGCGCTGGCGCAAAAGCTCGAGCAGCTGCCGGGGCGCAAGTTGATCTTCACCAACGCCTCGCGCATTCATGCCGAACGGGTCATGGAGCAGATCGGCATCGGCCATCATTTCGAGGATATTTTCGACATCGCGGCGGCTGATTACATCCCCAAGCCGGACAAGACATCCTATGCGATGATGCTGAGACGCCATGGCGTCGCCGCAGAGACCGCCTGCATGATCGAAGACATGGCGATCAATCTGGAGCCGGCCAAGGCTCTGGGCATGTCGACTGTCTGGCTGAAGGGCGAAATCGAATGGGCGCGTCCGAAGGCGGGTACCAAAACGCCGGCCTATATCGACTATGTCGCCGACGATCTGGACTCGTGGCTGGACGGGGTCATCGCGCGGCGCGGATTACCCATCTGAGGCGCGTGAAAACCCTAGCGTCTCAGGCGTTTGAGGCTTAGCTTTTCTCGGGCTTTGAGTCCGGGAGGTTGGGTTGCGGCGTGTTCTGTTGGGCCTGTCCATTTTGTCCGCAGCGGTTTGGATAAATTCCACCGCGATCGCCGCTTCCAAAGTCGCACCCTATTCGGCATTCGACAGCGCGATGCCCGCCGCCCGCACAGGGCCAGAGCTTAAGGCTGTCGATATTTTCAAAAGAAGTTCGCCCTCGATCTATCTGATTGTCGCGGCCAAGAACGATGCGGCGATGAAACGGGGCAGGAGCGTCAATGAAGGCTCGGCGGTCGCGATAACCCCGAGGCTGGCGCTCACCAACTGCCATATCGTGAAGGGGCGCAAGACGCTGGTTCTGGCCCAGAACAAGGAGATGGATCTGGGCACGGTCATCGCCTCGGACCCGCGTACCGACCGCTGCATCATCGAGGCGCAGAAGATGAAACTGCACCCGATATCCGGCGTGCGCCGCTACGGCGACATCAAGGTCGGCGAGAAGGTCTATACGATCGGCAACCCCAGCGGGTTGGAATCGACCCTGGGTGAGGGGATCGTATCGGGCTTACGAAACCGCCAGGGGGTGCGCTATGTGCAAACCTCCGCACCGATATCGCCCGGCTCGTCAGGCGGCGGGTTGTTCGACGAGCGGGGCAATCTTCTGGGCATCACGAGCTTCAAGATCGAAGACGCCGAGAACCTGAATTTCGCCATCGCTGCGGAAGATTACTGGAGCAAGGCCGGAGCCAAGAAACGCAAGTCGCGCGCCAAGGCCGACGGGGACGAATAAGTCGCTTTGTCCGCTGCAAGATTGACAGGCAGGGTCGCGCCTCGCATGGTCCGCGCGTTTTTGAACCTGTCCTTATTCTGACCCCAAGAGAGCCAATGACTACGCCCGATTTTGCACAGATTATCGAAGAGAGCTGGGAACAGCGCGAACAGCTGTCGTCCAAAACCACGGGTTCTGCCCGCGTCGCCGTCGAAGCCGCCCTGGAGGGGTTGGATAGCGGCGAATATCGGATCGCCGAGAAGGGCACCGACGGCTGGGTGGTCAATCAATGGCTGAAGAAGGCGGTGCTGCTGTCATTCCGGCTCTATGATTCGGCACCGATGGTCGGCGGCTACGACAAGGTGCCGCTGAAGTGGAAGAATTGGGACGCCGATCAGTTCGCGGCTGCCGGTTTTCGTGCGGTCCCGGGCGCGGTCGTGCGCCGCTCAGCCTATATCGCGCCCGGCGTCGTGCTGATGCCCAGCTTCGTCAATGTCGGCGCCTACGTCGGAAAGGGCACGATGATCGACACCTGGGCGACCGTCGGTTCCTGCGCGCAGATCGGCGCCAACTGCCATATCTCCGGCGGGGCCGGTATCGGTGGCGTGTTGGAGCCGCTGCAAGCCGAACCGGTGATTATCGAGGATGACTGTTTCATCGGCGCGCGTTCGGAAGTCGCCGAGGGCGTTCTGATCGAACAGGGCGCGGTTCTGTCGATGGGCGTGTTCCTGGGTAAATCGACCAAGATCGTCGACCGGGCGACAGGCGAGATCATCTATGGCCGGGTTCCGGCCTATTCGGTCGTGGTGCCGGGCTCGCTCCCGGGCAAGCCTCTGGCCGACGGCACGATGGGCCCGTCGCTCGCCTGCGCCGTGATCGTGAAGCGCGTCGACGCCAAGACCCGCGCCTCGACCTCGATCAACGCGCTGCTGAGGGATTGATCTGAAGGTGTCGGCCATCGATCCTATCCAACTGGCGCAATCGCTGATCCGCTGTCCCAGCGTAACGCCGGCCGATGCCGGTGCGATTGGGGTGATGGCGGACGCGCTGGAATCGCTGGGCTTCACCTGCCATCGCATGAGCTCGGACGAACGCGGCGGGCCGGCGATCGCCAATCTTTACGCAAGGCTGGGTGAGGTCAGGCCGAACTTCGCCTTTGCCGGCCATACCGATGTGGTGCCGGTGGGCGATGGCGCGGCCTGGGGCGGCGATCCTTTCTCGGGCGAGCTCAAGGACGGGCTGCTCCATGGGCGCGGCGCGGCCGACATGAAGGGCGCGCTGGCGGCGATGGTGGCGGCGATTTCCCGCTATCTGGCGGCGCACGGCCGGCCGGACGGTTCGATCAGCCTGATGATCACCGGAGATGAGGAGGGCAAGAGCCTGAACGGCACCCGCTCGATCCTGGACTGGATGCGGGCCCGTGGCGAAACCGTCGACGCCTGCGTGCTGGGCGAGCCGACCAACCCGGACCGGTTGGGCACGACGATCAAGATCGGCCGGCGCGGCAGCATGACAGGGTATCTGACGGTCAAGGGCACGCAGGGCCATGTGGCCTATCCGCATCTGGCCGACAATCCTCTGCCCCGGCTGGTGCGGTTGCTGACGGCGCTGACCGAACTCAAGCTCGACGGCGGTAACGCTCATTTCGATCCGTCGAATTTGGAGATTGTCTCGATCGACGTCGGCAACCCGGCATCGAACGTCATTCCGGCCAAGGGTGCGGCTATCTTCAATATTCGCTTCAACGACAGCTATGACAGTGCGGCGCTGGACGCGCTGGTGCGCGGCGCGCTCGACGCCACCGACGGCGGCTATGAACTGGAATTCGAGATTACCGGCGAAAGCTTTCTGACGCCGCCCGGTTCACTGGCCAAGATCGTGCAGGAGGCCGTCGCCACGGCTACGGGGACGACCCCGTCATATTCGACGACGGGCGGCACTTCGGACGCGCGCTTCATCCACCATCACTGCCCGGTCGTCGAATTCGGCTTGGTCGGCCAGACGATGCATAAGGTGGACGAGCAGGTCGCCGTCGCCGACGTTCTGGCGCTGACCGAGATTTATGAAGGGGTTATGGAGCGTTATTTCGCGACGAATTAGCTGCCTTTTTCGGGCGCAACCAGCGGAATATCGATGGTGAATTCAGCCCCTGGCTTGCGGTTCTTTACCGTCATTTCCGCATCGAGCTGAGACAGGAAGGCCGAGATTATTCTCATGCCCAGGCCCTTGCTTTTCTTGTAGTCGAAATCCTTCGGGATACCCTGTCCCTTGTCGCGCACCGCAATGACGATCCTGTCGGCGCCCTTGCGCCTCATCTTAACCACGACCGGGCAAGCTTCGCCTTCGCCATAGGCATGTTTGGCCGCATTGGTGATCAGTTCGGTCACCAAGAGCGAGATCGGTATGGCGCGGTCGGTGGCGACGATGACGCCTTCGTCGACTGCGATGCTGACATCGCAGTGCGCAGCCGCGTCATCCATATCGCGACAGACGTCTGTCAGATAGTCGCCCAGGTTGAGGCTTGAAATCTGACGGGTGCGATAGAGGCGCTGATGAGCCCGGGCGATCGCGGAAATGCGCGACACCGCCTCCTGAAGCTGAGCCCGCATTTCGGGCCCTGCCGAGCCGGCCTGGAGGCTCAGCATGCTGGCGACGAGTTGCAGGCTGTTGGTGACGCGATGGTTGCCTTCCTGAAGCAGGACCTCTTGGTGGTCCAAAGCGGCCTTCAGATCGCGTTCGAATCGTTGGCGTTCGATCGCCATGCCCAGCAGGTTGGCGGCGCCCTGCAGAAAGGAAATATCGTGTTCGGTGAATTCGCCAGACGAACGGCTGTCGACCTCCAGAACTCCGTATGGTTTTCCGTCGCCCTGCAGAATCACGTTCATGGCGCGATGAATGCCGTGTTCCAGCAGCAGTTCTGGGGTGCGAAAGCGTTCTTTATTTTCAAGATGATTGGAAATGACAGGCTTGCCGGTCCGCAGAGCGAAACCGGCGGGCGATGCAAGATCGGCTCCAACCGTCGCCTTGCCCACCACCCCGGCATCCCAACCGACGCCGGCGCGCACCAGCAGCCGGTTGTCGCCCGGAATATATTCCAACACTTTGCAGAATTCGCACTGGAGGCCCTCGGCAGTTAGGCCCGCGGTGCGCTCGATCAGTGCGTGAAACTCCGTCCCCTGCAGGGCCAATACACCCAGTTCAGCCAATATTTCCTGCTGGCGCAGCCGCTCGCGCAATGCGCGCGCCGTCATCAGGTTCCTCGCGAGAAA